>NZ_CP177326.1:0-200126 GCF_046843095.1 Bartonella sp. DGB2 | reverse complement strand
CATGTTTTGTGGCAAAGGAACAACGCGTTTTCTAGGGCGCAACTTTTTATTGCCCTCAAAGAGCTTTTTATACACGAAAGACCACAGCCAAATGCAACAGGTCGCGCGCGCTATTGCCCTTTCCAAAGCACAACGCGACCAAATTTTGGTGACATGGCAAACCACGCGTCCCCGCCGCTTTGATGACCAAACACCGCTTAATGGATCGGTGCGGTTTAATAGCGCGCTACCCTTTCAGCTTTAGGAGTATTTTATGGAAAAGACCGCCATCTTTTATCCACAACAACAAATGACCTCAGACTCTCTCAATAATATTGGTGAGTTTGCGCGCGAGGGTTTGGATCATATTGTCCATGATGCAATCACCAGCACCACCAAATTTTGGAACTTTCCCGTAGCCAAGACCGGCCCCATGGAGGTAACGGTTGGCGAAGGCAGGCTTTATTACAATGGCAAAGTATATGCGCGCCAAGAAGATAATGGGGTGATTTTATCCCTTGCCAACTACCTACCAACCATCACTAAGAAAATTGTCACCATTGCGGTTTGGGGCAAAACGCTTGATAGCGCTATTGAACCAGTTACCTTTCTCGTAAAGGAGAAGTCGGATAAAGAGTCAGATGAATGGTCAAATAAGATCGAACCACGCCCCGTAGCGACCGTCAATCAGCGCTTTGCAGAGGTTAATGCGGTAGAAGGCATTGAGAACGCCAATCCACAACCGCCCATCCTTGATAGCGCTGTGGTACCTGTAGCCTATGTCACGCTCACACCTGCGGGCATAGCCTCAATTGAAGCGGTGCAAGAGAATAGGATTATCTCGCTTGAGAAGGTACAAACCGATATCACAAATGTGAAAGGCTGGATGCACAACACAGGTAAGCGCATTGATACGCTGGATACCGATATGACCGCCTTAGCATCAAGCCTTAAAGGCGTGGTGCGCCAAGATGAGTTTTTTAATGCCGCCGCTGATATTGGTCGCCTCAAGGCGCGGGTTGGCATGCCTGAAGATATGTCCTTTTGGGGTGCTGATCACTATTTAAGCCTTAAGCAATCCGATAGTGATAGCCAACACCCTGAGTATCTTTGTAAGGTTGAAGAAGGTATACGCTTTGGCAACGCGGCTGAGCGCAAAGCTAATATCAACTTGCTTAATCCATTAGAGCCGCGTGTTATGCTTAATGGCAATTTTGCGCTTCCCGCCTATAGTCCTAAACTAAGGCTTGATCTTGCGGGTAAGGATGGTGAGATTATCCTTTCGCAATATACGGTGCGAAGCGGTGTGAACATGGTGCAAAAGACCCGCACCCGCACACGCATACGCTATGGGGTTACAAGGTCGGTGTGCACCAATTCTTCTTGGTGGAATTCGGGGCGCTATGACCCCGTTACGGGGATCTTTCGCAGGGATGGTGAGACATGGGAAGTAACACCAGAAGATCGTCGCAACGCCGCCGCCCATACGGGCTATGTGCGGGTGACCCAATTTTGGTATGATAGTTATGATGAAGCCTATTGGGATGCGCAGGTGGAAACGTTCACCCTAAACGGCACGATTGCCGCGCAAACATGGCTCAATGCACAGGATGGTTGGTTGACCCATATTGATTTGTTCTTCTCACAAATCGCTAAAACGGGTGACATCCATGTATTGATCACAGAAACCGATCACGGCGCACCTGATTTGAACAAGGTGTTGGCGCGGGTCAAGATCGCAGTAGAGGATCTTAAAGTCTATCCCCATGAGACCAAAGTCCCTATAGGCCCCGTCTTTGTGACCAAAGGCCGCTATGCTTTGGTTTTGGTAACAGATGGTGCGCATATGGCCTGCACGATCAATGGCAATAAATATGGCCAAGGCCAATATTTTTATTCGGGCGATGGCGGCGGCTGGTTTATGGGCGACGCTAAAATTGATCTTGCTATGCGCCTTTATTATGCCCATTTCAACGCAACACGCGCAGAAGTGCAAGTGGAGCCATGGGTGTTGGAAGGCGGCATTGGTGATGTTGATATTTTGGCCGAAAGCTTTGTGCCCGAAGGCTGTCAATTGGTGTGGCAAATCCGTGTTGAAGGCCAATGGAGACCCATTGCTAGCGATGCACCAAACCTCTTGCTCGGTCTTAACCCGCTTTATGAAGCGCGCTTGGTGTTCATTGGAACAACTGACCTTATGCCAAGCTTTACCTTTGGCTCTGCGTCAAGCATCACAACAGCGCGCGCACGCACAGATTATACCCATATCTCAAAGGCACGCACAATGCCTACAGGCGTCACCCTTGTAGAGGTGCGCTTAAGGCTTGAAGACTACGAGCAGACTAACCACACATGCGTTGTGCGACTTATGGCTGGTGATGATTTTAAAAGCCTTACCGCGCCAAGTAGCGTCAAGGATTATAAAACTGAAGATCCCAACGCGATAGAGCGGCGCTGGCAATTTAAGTTTACCTCCCTCAAAGCCTATAAAATCAAGATTACCGGCACCACTAAAAGCCCACTTAACACCTATCACGTAGCAGAGCGCGTTGATATTGGTCGCACAGCGTAAAGGAGAAGACTCATGGCAAAGACGACACAAGAGAGCAAATATGAAGCCGATATCTATTATAAGGTCACATTCAATAGACCAGTGACTCTTCATAATACAACCTATACCGCCATTAGTACTAATTATTTTCTAGGAAGCCTGCTTGAAGATGTTGACCCCGCTCTGATTGAGGAAGTCATTAGAGTTGGGCCAGAGGTTTAAGCGAAGATAAACAAAGGTTTTAGCTGTGCAGCAGGTAGAAAAGAAACACCCAGAAAGCCGCTATCCAGCCTATTGTGTACGCGGTAGTGATATTTTAGATGATGTGCGCTGGAACCGTTTGGTGCGCGATCTTGACACGCGTCTATTAAAGGTTGAAGGCCAAAGCTTTAGCTTTGATGAAGCCAATAATGAAGTGTTGGCTATGGGGCTTAAACGGCTTAATGAGATTTTAGGGCCGATAACAGAGCGTTTGCGCAAACTCACAGAACTTGGGTTTTTGCTTGCTGATGTGGATGGTGCTTTAAGCGTTCGCCAAGGGGATATCCGCGATATTGCCTTAGTTAAGGGTGAGCAAGCCGAAAGCTTTGTGCCCTCGCCCTTCGTGGCTTTAACCAGCAAGCATGATAGTACGGCTTACGCCATTTGCCGGATGATTCACTATGATCGTGAGAGAGCGGTTTTACGACTATTTGTCATGGCGGTTTATGGGGCAAACAGCGATGCAACGCTTGGCCCCTTAGATGATTGGCAAGTATCAGCCTTAGCCGCCGCAACCATGGCTAGTCAGACCCTATTTGATCAGACGAAAAGGTTACGCGATGACGTAGCCCTTGATAAACAAAAGGTCGAAGACGATAAGCAGCACGTGCATGTCGATTTAAACAATGCGATACAAGCACGCAATGGTGCGCAAGTAGCAAAAAATGACACGCAACAATTGCTTGCTGATTTTAAACAACGCTATCTAGGGGCGCTTACAAGCTTACCTGTCAAGGCTCCTATCGGCACTTTGGCGTTTGATATAAGCCAACATCCCAATCAGATGAAGCAAATGTCTAAAGATGGCTGGGTTCCCACTTCTACGGTGTCGATTGGTGGTTTGCGTCAACAGCTTTATGTCACAAAAGTAGAGGGTGAAACGGGTCCATTTAAGGTTGATGGTGGGTTTGATGATGGCATGGTCTTTATAAGCGGCAATAGTTATTATGAAGATTATGGATTAAGTTTTAACAAAGCAACGAGCACCTTTAGCCTCAAACTAACAGCGCCGCTTAAAGCCGGCACGCAGATTTTGTTTTGGGGCTATTTAAAGAACGATGCCAGTGACATCTATACTAAGAAAGAGACCGACCAAACACTTGCTAGTACCAAGCAACAGATAGAGCGTGACATTACCACTACTAAGCAACAGATAGAGCAAGAGCTTAATCAAAAGCTAAAGCAACAAGAACAGGATATGCAAAATCGGCTAGCCAATCAAAAAAAAGCCTTTGATGCGCAATTTGCTGATTTAAAAAAAAATTTGGAATAACCCCCTAAATTGGCCAAAGACAGCTGATGCGTCGCTTTATTTGGAGACAAGCGGTTATATTAAGTTTCCAGAATGGGTAGATGATGACACGGCTATTGAAATCATAGCCTATGGTGCGGGTGGGAATGGTGGGGACGGTGATTATTATTATGAGCATAATTGGCTAAGTAGTAATGAGTATCGTGCTGGTGGTGGAGGCGGCGGCGGTGGGGGCGGTCGATCTGTTTGGTATGGATTTAAAGCCGATTTAAAAGATAACCACTATGTTCATATAGGCCTTAGTGTCACAATAGATACTATATTACACGCTGGGAGCGGTAATGATGGTACTGACGCGCGTTGTTCTTCTGGCACCACCTATATAGGCCTAGGCGGTAGCGGTGGTAGTGGGGATAATTATGGCCTCGCTAAGCAGGGTTCAAGCCCCGTTAGAGCCGTGGACGGGTCGCGCGGATCAAATGGTCAGACTTTATTTTATGACTGGTCAAATTATGCGTATGGCGGTAGAGGTGCCAGTGGCGGTAGCTGGGGTGGTGCTGGCGGGAAAGCCCGCTGTTATGAAAGCGGTGGTGGTCAAAGCTATCGGGGCGAGCATGGAGAATCTGCCAGTGTCTCTATACGCTTTTGGAATACAAAATAAAGGATACGTTGATGCCTCTACCAAAGGACATAACAGCCTATTACACGAACAAAAAAATTGAAGATGTTGAGCAAGCCTTAGCTGAGAGGATTGACGCTACCAAGAGTGAACTCACTCAAAAGATTGATGCTAAAGGTGAGCGCGGCGAACAAGGTCCACGTGGCCCTCAAGGCGTAAAGGGCGACAAGGGCGACAAAGGCGACAAAGGCGACCGCGGTTTACAAGGTTTACAGGGTATCCAAGGCGTAAAAGGTGATAAGGGCGACAAAGGCGATAAAGGAGAGCAAGGTCTTGTCAGTGAGGCCTATGTGCAATTTATTGTAGAACGACACATAGAACGTATCATAGAAGCGCTTCCCAAACCACCTCCACCAGCGCCGCGCCCCACACCACAACCAGAACCCCCACCTATTCCCGACTATACACCGTCAGATGAGAAGCCCGATATAGAACTCAAATATACGCAGAGTGGCCGTATTGAATGGCCTAAAGATATCAAAGATGACAGCCTTGTTGAGGTTTGGGCTTGGGGGGGCGGTGGAGCGGGCGCTCCCTACAGAGCCGATAGCATTATTGCGAAAAATGGTGGTGGTGGTGGTGAATGTGTCATCAAGAAGTTTCTTAAGAAAGAATTAGAAGACCAAGACGCCTTTATAATTGGCAACGGGGGCCGTATGGGCGGAGATGGTGGCGACACCATGCTTGGCGGTGACCTTGTTATATTAGCCCGCGGCGGTGAGAAAGCTTATGGCGGTGGTGGTAAAGGTGGAGGAGGTGCAAAGGGTGGTACCTCTTATCAGTTGGCGGCTTCTTCTGCTTATGGCGGTGGTGGGGGTGCTTATGAGGGAAGTCGGGGTGGTGCATCCATTTACGGCGGTGGCGGAGGCGGTGGTGGGGGCTATAACGCACCCTATGACAAACTTTATAATCCTACAGGAGGCGCAGGAGGCTCTTCTGCTTATGGAGGCAAAGGAGGTGATGGTGGCGATCAAGGTACGCCCGCTAAGCCGCTCACGCCAACTAAACCAGCTACCCCTGCTGGCGATGGAAGCGATGGCGCTGATGGTGAATTTCCAGCGGGCGGCGGCGGCGGCGGCGGTAATGGCGGCCTAGGTTGTAAAGATATGCTACATGGTAAATCTGGTCTTGGTGGAAAAGGAGCCGCTGGTTTGCTTCTTCTCAAAATATGGCTCAACCCAAAATAAGAGGAAACAGTATGTATTACGCTGTTGTAAAAGATGGCGTGGTGGTTAACACAATCGTCGCGCCTGAAAACTACACCTATCCATTTAATGACGGAGCTATTGCCATTCCCTCGGATGAGGCGGGTATTGGTTGGCGTTATGAGAATGGACAGTTCATACCGCCAGAGAAAAAACAACAAAAATCGCTAGCGCTCGATGCCTCTCTTCATGATCTCTTAGATGCAGATAAACACACCTCGTCAGATCACCCTTGAACACCCTGACTGCTTTTGCTATATTTGGAGTGTGGGTGGCATAAAACCACCCACGATAGCTTACCAAAAGAATATAACGCTCAGATCGATCTGCAAGCAACCTGACGTTTTTCTAATTGTAAGCTTAACTCTTATGGGGATAAACCTCATAGAATTAACCTCCAAATAACAGCAAGGGCTTCTTGCCTAAGTCGAGGGAGCCCGTCTCCCTCGATAGCTTGCTTGCTCAAGCCTTCTGCTTTTTGCTGTTGAGTCTTTCTAACGCCTATTTATTAACACTCCCTAACTGCCCGCCTTGTGCACCCTGCGCATCGTGGGCTTTTTGCGTTTTGCCCACCTTCTAAGAGGTTACCCTATGACAGATTTTTTACATGGTGCTGAAGTCATTGAGATTGACGACGGCCCCCGCCCCATACGCACAGTCAATAGCGCAGTTATTGGCTTGATTGGCACAGCACCTGATGCTGATGAGCAAGTGTTCCCGCTTAATGAGCCCGTATTGATTGCGGGATCACGGCTTAAAGCGGCAAAATTAGGCGCAGTAGGTAAAGCCCGTGGCACACTCCCTGATGCTGTTGCACAAATCTTTAACCAAATTGGTGCGGTGATTGTGGTGGTGCGGGTTGAGGAAGATAGGGAAAGTTTTGCAAAAGTCCTTGGCGGTGTGAATGAGGCCGGCGCTTATGAAGGCCTTGACGCCTTCTTAGCCGCTAAGTCTAAACTAGGGCTCGAACCACGTATTCTATGTGCAGCAGGCTTTACCCATCAACGACCCCAAGAGGAAAAAAGCAAGAAGCCTATCATAAACCCCGTTGTTGCTAAGCTTAGCATCATTGCGCAAAAGCTTCGCGCCATTGCAGTGATTGATGGACCCAATACACGATGAAGACGCACAGCAATATGCTGCTGATTTATCTTCCAAGCGCCTTTATATGGTTGACCCCTTTGTTAAGGTTAGCGCAGGTGATCATATACTTACCCTGCCGGCAAGCGCCGCAGTTGCTGGATTGATTGCCAAAATTGACTATGAGAAAGGTTTTTGGTGGTCACCGTCCAACCAAGTCTTGAATGGGGTATTGGGGCTTGCGCGCCCCGTTGACTTTGCGCTTGGCGACAAAGCAAGCAGAGCTAATCTGTTAAATGCAAGCAAGATCACCACCATTATTCGCGAAAATGGCTATCGGCTTTGGGGCAATCGTACCTTGGCAAGCGAAACCAAATGGGCCTTTTTGCCGGTGGTACGTACCGCTGATATGATTGAAGACAGCATCTTGCGTAGTCATCTCTGGGCGATTGACCGTACCATTACCAAAACCTATTTTGACGATGTTTGCGAAAGTGTGAACGCTTATTTGCGTGATCTCAAAGCCCAAGGTGCCTTTCTTGGTGGCAAATGCATTGCCAATCCTGAACTTAATAGGCCCGCCTCTTTAGCCGATGGTGTTGTGTGGTTTGACATAGACTTCACCCCACCAACACCCGCTGAGCATATCGTCTTTCGCTCAAGGCTAACCAATGATTATTTTGAGGGAGTTTTCTAATGGCGTTACCTCGTCTTCTCAAACATTTTAATCTTTATCTTGACGGTCGCTCTTACCTTGGGCGCGTTGATAGCGTCACTTTGCCTAATCTTACGGTACAAGTAGAAAGCCATCGCGCCGCTGGTATGAATGGACCTGTTGAGATTGAGTTAGGCCTTGATGTCATGACCATGCAAATGGTGATTTCTGATTATGATCCTAAATTATTAACGCTATTTAGCACACCTAACACGCCGTTAATTTTGCGCGGCTCTGTACAGGCGCAAGGTAGCAAAGAAGAGCCCGTGGTGATTTCTGTACGTGGCCTTCAAAAAGGCTTGAACTTTGGCCAATGGCAAGGAGGACAAAAGACCACGCAAACCATTGATTATACGCTTTCATATTTCCGCTATGAACAAGACAATGTGGAATATGCCGAGATTGACATTGTTAACATGATCCAACGCATTGGCGGCGTTGATCAACTTGCCGCACACCGCACGAATATTGGACTTTAGGAGAAAAAACATGAGCGTTAATGTTAAACGTCTAGCAGGGAAATTTGCATTAGAAGAAACATATGAGCTTGCCATGCCGCTTGAGTTTGAAGGCAAGGTTCACGAGGACATCACACTACGGCGTGTCGCAGTTGGAGACTTACGCCATGTAGACTTAGAGCGTATAAAGCAGGAACAAGTTGAGAAGCTTATTGTAAGGCTATCTGGTTGGCCCCCAGAAGCCGTAGCGGCACTAGACATGTATGACATGAACGCCCTTGCGGAGATGATTGGCCATTTTTTGCGGCCATCCCAATTAGAGATTGGGACACAGCCGCCACCTACATCACCGACCTAGCCCTTGTGTTTCATTGGCCGCTTTCTGAGCTTCTAGAACTCACCCCACAAGAGCTCGTCTCTTGGCACGAGTGGGCGCGCAAAAGATTAACACCACCTGAACCACCTGAACCACCTTCCCCACCTTCAAAGGATCATCATGGACAAATTAGCTAATGCCGTGATCAAGCTATCGCTTGAAGATAAAATATCCGGTCCCATTAAACGTATGCAAACTAAGCTCAATAAGATGGGGCGGGTTACAGGTCTTTCTACCTTGTCAAAATCGGTCAAAGGTTTAGGCAAGGCTTTTGACAATGTGGGGGCTGGTGCAAACAAAAGCTTAGGACGGATTGCGAAGTTGACAGCTCTTGTAGGGCTTGGCAGTGGTGGTTTGGTAGCCGGTGTTTATGGGCTTGAGAAGAAGCTAACAACCAATGCCCTTAGCCTTAATAATTGGGCACAAGCCATTGGCACCTCAGCGGAAAGCTTGCAAGAGCTCCAATATGCAGGCGATAGTTTTTTACATAACGGCTGATAGTATGGGCGATGGTCTTGCACAGATGACGCGGCGCGCCAATGAATTTATCGCCACGGGCAAAGGGAAAGGTGCAGAAGCCTTTGCCGCCCTTGGCTATAGTGCACAAAGCCTTAAAGAAAAAATGAAAGACCCCGCCGCACTGTTTGGCGATCTCATTGAGCGCATGGGGCAGATGAAGAAAGAAGGCCAACAAGGCTTAAGCGAGCAAGTCTTTGGCCTTGATAAGGGGCCGCAGTTTTTGGCCTTTATGGGCAAAACACGTGAAGAGATCAAAGCCATGCGCCAAGAGGCGCGCGCTTCGGGAAGCATTATTGGTGATGATGCGGTGGCGGGGGCACTTGATTTAAATAATAGTATGAAAGGCCTTTCGGATCGCTTTAGCACCTTTACCAAGCGGATCTCTGTAGGGTTTATGCCCATTTTGAAAGAGACTCTTGATTGGCTTAATCAATTGATTGATGCCAATAAGAATTTAATCAATGACAAGATCAAAGAGGGTTTAGAGTGGTTTAAAGGAACCTTGAAGGACTTAAAAGACCCAACATCAGACTTACGCAAGAGCATAGATGACTGGGCAGAGAGTTTTAAATGGGTCTATAATTGCATAAAGCCTGTGGCAAGCTTTTTGAGCAATCACCTAAAGCTGGCGCTTGTGGGTGTTGGCCTCTATATAGCAGGACCGCTCATTGGGGCACTTGCGGCGCTTGTACCTGCTTTTATAAGCCTAGGCGCGGCGATGCTGGCAACACCTATTGGTTGGCTTATTGTGGGGATTAGCGCGCTGGTACTGGCTATTAAGAACTGGAGTAGCATTACAGACTTTCTAGCTAGCTCATGGGAGAAGGTTGTTGATGTCTTTAGCAATGTTGTCAATTATATATCTAGCATTGACTTCTTAGGGCTTGGTAAGAGGATCATCGGCTTTTTATGGGAGGGCATCAAAACCGGCTGGAATTGGATTACTGACTTTTTTGCAACCTGCTTTGACTTTATTGGTGATGTTATCAGTAATATTGGTAGCCGCATGTTAAATTTTGGCAAAGGCATCTGTAGCTTTTTATGGAATGGCTTAAAATTGGGTTGGAATAACTTAACAAAATGGCTCCAAGATAAGATTATGGGTCTTATCAGCTGGATGCCTAACTGGGTAAAAAACAAATTAGGCCTTAATGTTGGCGCTACGGTAACGACTAAAAGCGTTGAAGAGGTACAACGAAACATTGTTAGCGATGGCAATAGCCAATTGGAAGCAGACGCGCAGGCACAAGCCAAGATAGCATCAAGCCAACCACAAACGCCCACTGCTACTATCCCGCGTCTTAGTGGCTATAGCGCTCCCAATACTGTTGCCTATAATCCAAGCATAACGATTAGCAATCTTACGGTGCAAAGCAATGGCGATGTTAAAGACGTTGCCGCGCAGATCAAGCGTACCTTGCAAGACATGGCCATGCAACAGCGCCGTGAGCTCATGGCACAATTGGGTGATTTAGCATGATGATGGCGTTAGGCGACTTTCGCTTTTCCCTGCGGCAATTGCCTTATCAAAGATGGGCACGAAGCGATAGTTATGGCTGGGTTGAGCAAGCGCGCTTAGGCCGTAAGCCCGTTTTGCAAAACCCAACGCTTAATGCAACAAGCATCAGCCTTGAAGGGGTGATCTACCCGCAGTGGCGTGGTGGTTATGGCCAGTTGGACGCGATGCGCGCTATGGCGAGCGAGGGAAAACCGCTTTTGCTTATCTCTGGTGATGGTAAGGTGTTTGGCGAATTTATTATTGAAAGCGTAGAGGAAGAGAACACCATTTTTACCCGTGATGGCCAACCAAAGCGTCAAGAATTTACCATCAACCTTAAAGAATATAGCGGTCAATAGTATGGATGAGATTTATCTTACGCGTGAAGGCGATATGGTGGATGCCATTTGTTATAATTATTACCCAAAGGCTTACCAAGATTTGGCGCTACGCCTTGTTTATGAAGCTAATTACCGTTTGACCGATTATGGAGCGCATTTGCCTGCGGGTCTTAAGCTTGTTTTGCCTGATCTACCGACCCCCAACGCAGGCTCCTATGTGAACATTTGGGATTAAGCCCATGCAGCCTATTTGTCAGATCATCAGCCATGAGAGAGACATCACAAACAAAATAGCGCCCTATTTGTTAGAAGTTGAAGTAAAGGATGAAGCGGCCAATAAAAGCAATAGTTTAACCCTTACCCTTGATGATGCAAAGAGCGCGGGTCATGATGGTTTGACTATCCCGTTGATTGGTACGGTTATTGGCGTGCGCTTAGGCTATACAGAGGGAGAGGTGCGCGACCTTGGTAGCTTTACGATTGATACGATAGCACTAAAACCCAATCCGCGCAGTTTAACGATTACTGGCCATAGCGCTGATATGCATAAAACTTATCGTAGCGCCAAAAGCCAATCCTATCATCAAACTACCTTAGGCACGATTGCTCAAGAGATTGCAACACGCAATGGGTTTGAAGCGAAGTTGGACAGGGATTTAGCTAAAATTGTTATTCGGCATATAGATCAGCATAATGAAAGTGACATGGCCTTTGCGGCACGGTTGGCTTCTATGTATGACGCAGTGGCTAAGCCCGTAGATGGCAAGTTGGTTTTGGCTAAGCGTGGTACGGCTAAAAGCCTAAGTGGCACTGATTTAGGCGTGTTTACGCTTAAAGAAAGCATGTGTTCTGACTGGAAGTTTAGCTATGAAGCGCGGGTTGAGGCGGGTCAAGCCAATGGTTTAGCCAGCACAGCTTGGGAATTGCCAGAGGAGAAGGACACAAAGCCAAGTGGCAAAGAGGATATCATCCATAGCGGGGATATGGATAAGAAAGACGACAGGCCTGCGGATAAGGGTGGTGTTACGGTACAATATAATGATATTCGCTCTGGTTCTGTAAAAAGCGTGCAAGTAGGCAACGCGCCTTATCAACAAGCGCGTCACAGAGCCCATAATGAGGCGGCGGCGCGGTAAGCCTTGCCAGCACACAAAAGAATGAGGCGACACGCGGCAAAGCCAAATTTAGCTTTGAGATGGGCGGAGCACCTTCTATCATGGCAGAAACCAAGATTGTCTTGTCGCCACCGTTTCGACCCTATATGCCCTCCACTTGGCGTGCGTTGAGCGTAAGTCACAAGCTTACCGCTGAAAGTGGCTATGTCACAAGCGTTGAATGTGAGATCTTTGATGAAAACCAAGAGCGCATTGTCGATCATATCCAAGCAACCACACCCTCAAAGGATGATCTCATTGATGACAATGCACCTCCACAAAATACCGCTAATGATGATGTGATCCATATAAGTTAGTTTACCACACCTATTCTATGAAACCACAATCCCCCGCTTAGGCGGGTTTTTTTTGGAGTAATCATGACCCGAAGGATTAGCAAAGAAGGGCTTGCACTGATCAAGCAATGGGAAGGTTTAAGGCGTGAAGCCTATTGCGATAGTGCGGGTGTGTGGCGATTGGCTATGGCCACACGGCCGCCGCAGGTGCTCCCTATCCCAAACAAGGCATGGTATTGCGTGAACAAGAGGCCGAAGCACTTTTGTTGCAAGATCTGCACCAATATGAGCAAGCCGTTGATGGCCTTGTTAGCGTTGAATTAAACGACAATCAATTTGGAGCACTTGTTTCCTTTTGCTTTAATGTGGGGGTAGATGCATTTGAACGCTCAACCCTTCTCAAGAAGCTTAATCAAGGTGATTACACTTGTGTACCAAGTGAACTTGCCAAATGGGTGCAGGCAGGGGGTAAGCGTATTGTTGGCTTGGTCAATCGCCGCGCCGCTGAGGCTGGCCTTTGGGCGCGCGGTGACTTTGTGGTATCACATTATCAAACACCACAAGTAAGCGAGAAGAGCGCCTTGTTAAAGGCTGGAACGATTGCGCCGCTTATTGGTTCTTTATCAGGGCTAAGTGGCTTTGTGAGTGGTTCTGGTCCTGTGCAATGGGCATTTGCTCTCATCATGATTTTAGCCGCAAGCGTGGGTGTTTTTGTCTTCCTACACCATGAAAAAGAGAGACGGTTGTAGCTGATTAACTGACGGGTTAGATACGTATCAAGCGTTCTAGTTAAAATATTTTTACTATAGAAACAAATACAAAGATGTGATATAAGATGTGAATAATGTCCTATAAACGCTCTTTGAATGTTTAAAGTACTATATACTTATAGGGGATAAGATAGTGCAGGATAGAGCCATGCAACCCAATTATGTTAAAGCCAAGAATACGGCTCTTGGGCTATTAAAGACATACGGTATCAGTTCTCCCCCCGTTAACGTTATGGAGCTTGCACGAAATGAAAACATCAAACTCAAATTTGTAAGCTTTACATCAGAGGAAGCGATTAACAATGTTTCTGGGTTTTATGACGCCGAGGAACACGCGATTTATATCAATAAGGATGAATATCCCTTACGGCAAATGTTTACCATTGCCCATGAGCTTGGCCATGCCTTTACTCTCCATAAGGAATGGGCGGCGTCAAACGCGTACAAAGTCCTTATGCGCCAAGACCTGAATAATGAAAACGCTGTGCAAGAAAAAGAAGCCAATTGTTTTGCCGCTCATTTGCTTGTGCCGCGCTTTATGCTGGATGAATTTTATCAACAGCCACTGCCAACGCTTTCAAAGATATTCTTAACCTCCATTCCTATGCTTAAGAACCGACTAGAGTTTGAATATGGCATTGGATAAGGGGGGCTTAAAAAAAGAGGTATCTATACTAGATACGGATAATTCATCAGTACTAGAAGAGGATTTGAAGAGTTCTATAGAGCATAAGATGCGACTGTCAAAACTTGATCACCAGCAATGCATAGAAAAAGAAAAAATAAAAATCGGAAAGCTTGGTGAATTCTTTGGCTCTTGGGACAATATGCCCCTTTTTATCGCATTGATAGCAGTTGTTGGCGGTATTTTTATATTTGCACTTCTTTGTTTTGCATCTTTTTTTGTATCTAAAATGTCAAGTTATTAAGTGATCTAAGCAAGACATCCGTCACAATTTCACTAACTGCGCTTGGTTATATCTTTGGGCGAGGCATATCCAAATGACAATAGGATACGTAGTAATCCACTTGGCAGACTGATTCGAACCTTATTAAGGAGCGCATATGCCGTTTCCCTACCGCCTTGGGGTTTATGGTGCCCTAGTCCTTGCCGCTTTTATGAGCGGCTTTTTTTATGGCAAAAGCATAGCACGGGTAGATAGCTTAAAGAGTGCTGTTTCGGCCTTTCGTGAGAGGAGCAAAATCACCGATGAAGTTATTAACCTTTCTGATTTTGACCTCTGCCGTGCTCTTGGCGGGCTGTCAGATGAATGCACCGCCCTTGTGCATGGGCTGGACGAGACCACCCCGAGTCAATAAGCCCGCACGCCTTGTTGCCGATGAACCAAAGCTTGCGCGTTGGGTACTTACCACTGATCTATTCGGCAAAAAACAACATTGTTGGAAATAGGTTACTCTTCACTAGCTTTTGTAAGGACTTCACTCATTTTTGCGCGCCAATCAGCCCCACATGTCTTAAAGTGAGCGATGACGTCAGGGGCGAGTCGCAAGGTTACAGCCTCCTTTGGTACACTTACCCGCGGCCGCCCACGCTTGCGTCTTTCCTCTTCCACACGTTGAAAAAAAGAAGCAGGCAAAACCTCTTGGGCTGGTTTTAAATGCGCTAACTCCTCATCAGTTAAAGGTGGAGAAGTAACATCTTCCCAATCTTCCTTTGTATAGCCTCGACCCTCCTTAAAGCTTTTTATAGTGGTCATTGAAAACCTTCCTTTCTTTTTCGTTAGCGGGGCGAAAGCTGATCACAGATATAGCTTCTGTTCCAAGCAGTGCAAATACAACAACCATTGTACCATTAGCAAAACGGCCAATCGCTTTTAAACGGTTTGAATAGGTGTCACTGATAAAAGCGTTTTTCCAATCAAAATAAATGACATCGCTAAAGTCTAAGCATGCTTATCAAGGTTTGAAAGGCGCTTTGGTTCATCCCAAATTATTTTCATAATTTTTTGTACACGAAAAATAAAAACTTGTCAACATTTATGTGTACGAAAATTACAGTGGCAAGGCGTAAAATATCTACACAGTAAGAAGGATCCCCTATGCCCGAAAAACAGATACCCCCCGATTGGCTTTCATGGTTTGGCATGATGCTATCAACAGCGCTTGCTGGTATATTTGGTGCTTTTGTACGTCAATTGGCCAATCATGATAAATCGTGTTGGCAACGGGTTTGTGAATGGGTGGGCGGCGGTGTATTGGCGATTTATGCTTCACCCACCGTTTCTTATATGCTTTATCATCTCTTGCTAAGATTTGATATGGTGGGCGTTGATGATGGCCTCAGCCCTAATAATATTATGGGTTTAGCGGGGTTTATTTGTGGTGCTGTTGGTGTTTCCAGCATAGAGCTGTTGCTTAGCGTCTTGCGCTATTATTTTCACACGTGGACAAAACTAGATAAGTCTATATTTTAGCTAGTTAAATTTTCTTGACATGAAAATATATCTACGCTACTATTGATCCAATTCATGAATGAATGACTTTTCTGAGTTATTGAGTTTAATAAAGTCCTAGTTTCCGCTAGGGCTTTATTTTTTATAGGTCATGCCAAGAGCAAAGCTGTAAGTCATGGCTTTTATTTTTCCTGTACTGTGGCTCCATTTCTTTAAAAACTCACTCATAATCTCTGTATGGACGCGTCTACAAAACAAATGGTACTGCATGCGAAATATCGGTGCGAACCTTCTCTTATAAAAACAGTGCAAACGCCGTGATGATCTGCACCAACTTCTTATCGCTATCGTTTGACAGGCAAGAGAAAATTAGTAACATGAAGCACTAGAAGACTCATTTCGATAGGTGTCGTGTCTCTCCTAAAAAACTAATCACCCGCAATATTAGAGCTGAATTTTTGATTTTTATCCAATAAGCAGGCGAAGAAAGCATTCAAACTGGTTGTGAGAACTATTTAATTAGGCTTAGTCACAAGCTTATGGCAGAGTTATTCAAGTGCTCCATTGATAATATTAGTCTTTATCTTAAAAACATATATGCTGAAGGGGGATTGATTGAGGAGACAACTACCGAAGGTTTTTGGATATTTTATAATTGAGGTTAAGCGGTGTATCGGGTAATGTGCTGGAGCAGATATGAGCAATGTTAACATTAAACGGCTAATTGAAAACATCCGATCTGGCACTAATATTTATACGCCATTGCTAGAGCTAGTTGTAAACGCCATTCACGCCACCGAACAAAAAGGTGATGGGAAAGGCTCTATTAACATTCAAGTCATACGTAGCCAAGGCGATTTTATTGATAGATTGGGTGTTATTGATGGCTTTATCGTGAGAGATAACGGGATTGGCTTTACGGAAGATAATCGTAAATCATTTGATACAGTCTATAGTGACCAGAAGGCTCATTTAGGCGGCAAGGGTTTGGGCGATTTTCTTGTCTCAAATATTATGATCATTTAGAGGTAGAAAGCACCTTTGTTACCAATAGTATACTCTACGATCGCTTGTTTAAGATGGGGAAAGAACAAGATATTATAATCAATGAGAAGACATCTGTTTCCAAGAATAAGCATACTGGCACAGTCGTTAAAATATATGGGTTAAAATCAGATAGTTTTCCGCATAAAAATATTGATAATATTGCTCATGTTATCGTAGCTCGGTTGTTATTATATTTTCTAGATAAAGATATAATTTGCCCAGATATCACACTATGTGAGGAGAACGACCCTAACAATAGTATTTGCCTCAACGATTATGTAATAAGCGATGATAGTAAAATTGTTGAACTACCTATTGAACGAAATATATTCACGCTCCAAGCGCACCAAGAAGCAGAAAAATTTCAGGTGCGGATTTTTAAATTTTATGGGCAAAGAAAAGATTTAGGAGCGCCTAAGAATGAAATTTGCCTTATAGCACATCGCCGAAATGTAGTATCCACTTCACTTTCTAAATATGCACCAGAATTTGAAGAACTGTTCTGCGATAATGATATAGATGGTATATCCTCAAAGGAACAAAAGTTTTGCCTCAAGGTCTACGTTTTTGGTGAGTATCTAAACCAACATGTGTCGCTTGAACGCAGTGAATTCAATTTTCCGCCAGATACAGATCTTTTTAGCAGTATTTCTCAAAGTCAAATTGAAGAAACAGCCGCTGAAATTGCTCAATCTGTTTTAGAAAATGCTCTTGCAAAGAGGAGGGCGGATAAACAGGAGCTAATTAATAATTATATTAGTAATGGGGCGCCATGGCATAAAACCCTCGCGAAGGAGGTTGATTTTAGTGATCTAGGTATGAAGCCATCAAATAATACAGATATTGAGCTTTATCTTCAACGGAAAAAGCACGAAAAAGAAACGGAAACACTTCAGCAGGTGACTGCCTTATTAAAAACGCAAAATTCCGATAAATTAGCTAAAAACGTCAGTCAAGTAGTGAAAAGGATTTCTGCAACAAGTAAAAATGATCTTGCGCACTACGTCTGTATGAGGAAATTGATTTTAGATATTTTTGAAAAATCACTGGAAATAGACGCCAATTGTAAATATAAATCTGAAGGCGAACTACATGATATCATCATGCCACGTAAAAAAGATACAGAAAGTCTCAATTATGATGACCACAATCTTTGGATACTAGATGAAAGGTTAAACTTTACTTCTTATATTTCATCTGACAAATCCCTAGACGGTTCTAAGAATAGTGGTCGGCCTGATATTATAGCTTATGATCAACGTGTAGCATTTCGGGGTGAGAATGAAACTAGCAATCCTATAACGATATTTGAATTTAAAAGACCACAGCGAGACGATTTCGCTAATGAATCCTCGAGCGAAGACCCCATTACACAAATTATTCAATATGTAAACCATATTAGAGATGGCGAGTTCCGTACACCCACTGGATTAAATATTCGCGTTAATGAAACAACACCTTTTTACGGATACGTGATTTGCGACTTAACACCTAAAGTAAATAGGTGGCTTCTCAAAATAAAAGACTTTAAGCCGATGCCTGATGGATTAGGTTGGTTTCAATGGCACGATAGTGGCAATCTCTATATAGAGGTCTTGAGCTGGACAAAGCTTCTTAAAGACGCAAAAATGCGAAACAAAGCGTTCTTTAAAAAGCTTGGGATAGGCTGAACTGATACAAGTCATCAAAATCCCCCGCCTAAAGACGGGGGAAGTTGTTTACGCTTAAGCGACCAGTAAGCGCTCGTTAGGTGCTGAAAGGTGTAGCTCTTCCAGCTTCTTAACGTCTCTTGTGATCATGTCTCTTAGCGCTCTGAAAAGAAGATAATGGGCAGAGCGCATTTCGGCTAACTCTTTATCGACCACATCTAGCCATAGGACTTTCTTTAGACGTTCTTCGACCTTTGAGAAGGATATCTCACGCCATATGCCTACGGCACCCATGTAAACATGATTAAGCAAATAGGCCTCTGCTTCTAGTCGATATAGCGCGGCTAATTGTTGGGCGTGTTTGTTGATGCAGTCTCTGATGCGTAGCGGTATCTTTGTGCGGTCTTCTGGAAGGCGATAGACGGTATCATCTTCTTGCGTCAATTGTAGCTGTGGTTGATTTGCTTGTTCCAGCTCTAACCAGCGGTCGACAATCTTTGCCCGCAACACTGTGCTGTAACCTGAAACAAGGATAAGGCATTCGCGCTTGGGTAAAAGGTATTCAGTTTGTTTGGTATTTTTATTGGTCGTATAAAGACGTGCAAAGAGAGACACATCACGCTTTAAGACTAAAAGCATACGTTCAATATCTTTTGCGACCCGATCATGACGCTTACAACATAGCTTGGCGATTTCGCGGCTTGAAAGAGTTAGTGTTGCAGGTGCAATAGAACTTACTTGTTGTCCATTTTTAGCCGCCTGCTTGGCAAGGCGTTCACATTCAATGAAATACCGTCTTGCTTCTTTGCCGCGTTCGTTTTTCTCAACCATGGAAAGCTCTTTCGCCATGTCGAGAGTGAGTGTGTATTCCTTAGAAGGACGACCACCTACGAGGTTTTCGCCAGAATTGGCGAAAACTATATAATCGTGATTTTCTCTAAAATCATACTGTTTTATGCGATCTTTTATCCAATTGCTAAAGTCTTTGCCAACTTCCAAAAAGGCATGTAACTCACGGGCATTCACCGTTTGCACAGTGTCTTGCCCTATGGCTGTTTCGTTGATTGTAATCAGATTGTTCATAATTGAAATCCTTGTGAGATTAACGTTTTTCATGAGACACCCATAGGGGTGCCGGGTGCTGAAAAACACGGTCACAAGTCCGTCGTTACACTTTCCCCTTGCGGGTATTGTATGGCGTAACCACACCCGACATAAAACGCATGCATAGAAGCATGGCAATAGGTCGAATTGTTCGGAACGGTAAATAATTTCGGTTATTTAGCCGCTTGTGATTTAAGTGTTTTTCATGCACTTGTTCTCAACATAGCGGTTTTAGGATTTTTGTCAAGCGAGGTGATTTGCCCCGTGCCCTACCTTTTGATTTTGATTCGTTTGGGTTTGATTTTTTGGTTGGATTGGAATAAAATTCGTATAAGAGGACTGCCATTTTTTCGACAAACCTATTCCCGAACCCCCCAAAATCAATCCCGAACCTATTTTTTTATAAAGTAAAATCAAAGTGTTAAGGTGTGAAAAATAGGTAATTCGAATCCCACCCCCTCCGCCATAGATATTTTGAAAACTTTTTCAAGTAATTTTTAGGAAATAGGCTACACACTTTAGATTTTTAAATTTCTTGCATATTTTATATTAACCGGTATCAAGCCATTTTAATCAACTTTGCTATTTTTTATAAAATAACCTTCTCTTCTTACATACTCTCAACCTTGTAAAGTCCGGCATAAAATTTTTATTATTTGAATATTAATTACGATTTTTTAGGGAAATTACAAACATCTATGGACTAGCATGTATTTTTTTCAAAAATTAGAAAAACTTTTTCCATAGATATTGAAGAATGATTTGATACAATTTGTAATGGGATAACAGCGCCATGAAGGCTATTTCGGTTATAAATCAATATCCTGATGAATTCTCTAATTATAAAAATATAGCAAGAAAATCCACTAAGCGTGATTATCGTTTTTTGAAAATATGATTAAAATGTCGCCGCAGTTATAATAACGATTGTCATATTATTCTACTCAAGATAAGCTCCATAAAAATACGCACGCTTACCTAAATATTAAAACCATTAAAAGCATACTTCGTAGTATAAAATAATTTATCCCTTAAAATGAAATAAAGTTGATAAATTTATTGCGTTTAGATATAATGAGATTTTAAACAGCATAATCATGATTTAGTATCAAAAATTGGATATATAGATATGCATTATAAATTATCTGAAAAATACATCGGCTACACGCAAAATTTATATCGCGCAAGGGAAACAGCAGCAAATGCCATGAACAGCATTATGCTAAGTATCGTTGGTGGATATCCGCCAGAATCATTTGCTCTTTCCGTATCTATATCTTTTGCATTTAGTCTTTTTTCTGATATTCCTCTTGGCATTATCGCAGATCGCTTAGGCCATGCTAAAGCCTGTATCATTGGTACTTTATGTGTTGCTATTTCACCATTGTTTTTGCTCTTGCCTATATTTTTTACAGTATTTCAGCATGTTAGCATCGCTATTATCATTTTGCAGACGATAATATTTTCAATAGGTAACACAATGCTAGCTGTCTCATATGAAGCGTATATTTATGAAATGGTTGAAGCCCTGAATAGGCAAAGGAAAAAAGATAACAAAAAGACAAAAAGCCCCCTTATAGGCATATCCCAACTTCAAAAATTTGGTAGTTATCTCTCATTTGTTTTGCCATCACTTACCATCGTAGCTGTTATGACCTTAGAGCGCTATACAACGTTCAGCTATATTTGTCTCTTCATTCCCTCCCTTATCTGCATACCACTTTTTAAAAATTTGCATTTCTCTAATGTGATAAATAATATAAAAACAAGAGAAGAAAGGAAAATGTTACCAACTATACGACGATTCAAATTTGCACTACTTCCCTTGATTTTTTTGCTATCTTTATATCAAATCACCATCATACAGGCAAATGCCTATACACTCATTTCTATGTTAACAGCTGAAAATTTACGTAGTATAAGTCCTGTAGACTTTATAAGCACCCTTATGGCATCCCTAAGTTTATATATCGCTTATTATATTAAAGGGATTATCGGAAGTTTTTTGGTGGAGAAATTCTCCTTTAAACGCTTGGTATGCATACTCCCCGTTGCTGGTACTTTGTTAGCTTTATTATCTTATATTTTTTTATACATGAGTAATTTATATATATCTTTTATTATATTTTGTCTTTTTTTTAGACTATTTCATTCAACATCTCAAGAGCTTTTAATAAGCTATATATTGAAAAATCTTCATGCAGAATATAGGGCGACAACCATAGCCATATCACGTTTTCTATCAATTGGATCCTATGCTATATTTTCTTTTACTTTAGTTTATGCAGGTATAGCAGTACCAGATCTAGGATTTATATTTCTTTCCGTTGCAATTTTATCTTCAATAATATGCATTTTATCTTTCAGTTTACAATGGAATGATGAATTATAAATAATTACCATCTTTGCATAAAGAGAATAATTAATATAAATTGCACAAAAATTACAAAAAAGCTTTTAGTGAAAAGAGTGACGGAATTAATTATGGACATTTTCGGAAAAAATCTACAAAATACTATATTAGTTACAGATGAGTTTAATACAAATAATTAGCGCATCGGAAGGGCTGCGATTGCAATCTTCAGAAAGTTATAACCTTTAAAGGAATATATTACGGTTCCATTACTAAAGATTAAACAAATTTAGGTCGCGATCTTCCCTCTCCTTAACACCAAAATTGAACAGTGATTCCCTCATTTTCTTTGAAAAAAATATGTAGACTTTCATTTAAAATCTTGCCATGCTCAGTAAGGTGTAACATTAATTATTTGTAAACATAATATGCTGAATACACCATTTCTTGTCTATAAATATGCATGTATAAGGAATAAATATGCGTAAAGAAATGATGTTTCGGTTTTATGTATTAGTCATTCTGCTGTATTTTTCCGATATGGTGCTATTTTTGAGTAATCTTTGGAATGCTTATCAAAGAACCTCATCATCCATCTTCCTAGGCATCACTATGGCCTTGGGAGCCGCAATACCGTATGCTTTGAAAAAGCTTGGGCTTATGCGCGTAAAGGCTTCGTTACGCTTAGTGGATCTCTACAAAAGGAGAGTCATTATATATAGTATTCTTTTGTTAATTTCCCTCTTTCATTATGTAAATTCTCCCTTTGGATTCATTGCTGTATCTATCTCCATCGGTTATCTCTCTTTGATTACCTTAAGTACACTAGAGACCTATAATACCAAGCTAGCGCTTAGCGGTTATATTAGCGCCCAAAAGGCTTCACGCATCATGCAAACTGTAGCGCAAATCGGCGCCTTTTTTGGTGCTACGCTCAGTGGCTATCTCTTAGAAAGAATCGCCTATCACGAACCAACAGTAGGAATCGGCTATAATGGTTTAATTACAGCGATTTGTGCATTTGATATCATAATAAGCCTTGTAGCGGGATATATTATCTTTCACGACAAATATAACACGAACCAAGGTATTGAAACCCAACCGCCATCAACCCAACAAAACGCCATATCTAAGCTGCAGGAAAATACTCTCCGCCCAGATCTTAAGCTTTTATGCATGTGTATAGGCCTTGTTGGATTTCACATTTGCGCCTATAATACGCTTGCAACCATTCTTTTCCAAAGTGTAAAAAATTTTGGCTCTGAATATTATGGACTTTGTAGCGCGTTTGCGGGCACAGGTGCCTTTATAGCTGCTTTTATCAAAATCCCTCGCTTTGAATTCATCCTTCCTGCCCTTGTATTGAGTATAGCAGATCTGATTTTTACTACTGCCCAATCACCCTATTTAGCTATGGTCTTTTGCTTTTTTATTGGGTTTTCAATGAACACGATGCGGATCAACACTCGCAAGCAGATCATTGAATCAACTCAAACGGAAGCCGAGGCAGAACATGTAGGAAACTATAGCGGCATGCTTTATACCTTCTCTCAATCGGCAGGCTATGTAATCCTCGGCCTTATCACAAGTCCCGCATTTATGGGGTCTCGATCGGCTATTTACCTTCTGCCACTTACTGGGCTAATGATCTTTGTTTATACCCTCTTCCTTTCAGCACAGCGAGCCAAAATGTGAGCAAACCTATCCTGATTGTTGACCCTTTCTCTAGCGGCGCTCTTTATGGTTCCGCTTTAAAAAAATTGGGCTACACTTGCTATGGCATTGTATCTCACCCCGCCCTTCCTTCACGCCTCATTCTTTCTTATCAAGGAGATGGCATGGAAGAGACGAGGCTTTATAATGTTGATGATATAAAAAAACGATTTGCACCTGGTGAAGTACAGGCGGTAGTGGTGGGCGCAGAGAGTGGTATTTACTGTGCAGAACAACTAGCCGCTTATTATGGCTGCCGAGGAAACAATCCTTTAACCACTGATTGGCGGCGAAAAAAAGCAGCAATGCAAATGCGCCTTCGTAAAAGTGGCCTAGCCTACATTCGCTCAAAGACTATTACACAAAACAATTATACTCTTGATGATTTTAAAAGTCCTAACGGCTATGTCGTGAAGCCTGATGATTCTGCTGGAAGCGATGGTGTTTTGTTTTTCTCTAGCCGCGATGAAGTTGAAGCTTGGATTTCAGAAATCGATTGGACACTAACAAATATTTTTGGCGCGCGAAACAAAACATATTTAATCCAAGAAAAATTGATAGGAGAAGAATACGTCGTAGACGCTATTGTAAATGGCAAAGCTATAAAAATATGTGCTCTATCACGCTATAATAAGGGCACCCATAATGGGAGTACATTCGTTTATGAAACTCTTGATGTGCTTGACGCGCAAGACCCCCTCTATAGCGCCCTTATCACATACGCCAAACAATGTATCCACGCGGTAGGGATAGAACATGGGCCTGCACATATGGAGATCATGCAAACTGTGCGCGGCCCCGTAATGATTGAAGTAGGAGCCCGCCTCCATGGAGGGATTGCTCCTGCCCTATTTACCCATTGCTATGAAGATGACTTATTGCATAGCTCCATCAATCTTATTAGAGAGGTATTTTCGCAAACAACCAGCTGCTATAAACAAAAGGGGCGCATTATCTTTCTAATCAACAAGATCGAAGGACACACCATAAAGGATATTAACTTATGGTACAAAAAACTTAGCTCATGGGAAAATGTAGCTCATTTTATGCTCTTTTTTAAAGAAAATGAGCCGCTACCCCTCACCATTGATTTAAATACCTGCCCTGCCATTATAGCCATTCTCGGACAAGATGATGATGAATTATTATACTTAGAGAATATTATTCGCAGCAATTTTGTATAAAAAAATACTACAAGATAAATTCATCCAAGAAATTTTTTCTGATATATTATCCCTATCGTAATACAGATTAATACCATTACTGGAATTCCATGCCTAGCAGCTGGAGCGTGACGGCTTGATAAGCTACTGGCGCCACGATAACTACACCTCCTATCCCGAGGAAAGAGCCTGGTAAATCCCTCCAGTGCAATTTTTCGTCCAACCAAAATACTGGCACCTACTACAGCAAAGGTTGGCACAATACCTACAATAAACGCAGACTTCCTGCCGGCTCACCTTGTTTTATTTGTTATGGTGGTGGTGATAAAGGTTTTGAACAATGACTTATACATTTGCTCAAAACACAGCGCGCTTATATACAATAGTAAAGGCCCCATTAAATGACCTTTAATAGACAAAGGCTAAGGTGAGAATACGACAGCTTGCTAGTACAAAATTATAATCATAAATACGCGCCACATCGTATCACCATGCCTTGCGGCTTGCTTCGTTGTTGTCGAGATCATAAGACTGGGTAGTAGAGGAGGGTCTCCGCTTAGAAGACCAGCTAAGCCGCTACGTCTTGTTGTCGATGAACCAAGCTTGTGCGTTGGATACTTACCACTGATCTATGCAACAAAAAGCAAGTGAAATCTATTAAAATATTAGTTCTCTATCGTTCAAAATAGGGGTATATGTATAACATTTTATATTCTTGCAATATTTTTTTATAAAGAAAGTCTATAAAAAAATTAAACAAAAATATAAATATGAAATTTACTCTTACCTTTTTCGTTTCTATAATTTTAATACTTTAAATTTTTTCTGCTTATTCAGCTGACACTGCACGTATAAACCACGATGTACCTCACGTTGTAACGCCTGCCATTCAAGTTCCTGAATTTTCTTGGGATGGTTTTTACCTTGGAGTGCAAAGCGGAATCAATTTTGGAAAAAATGCTGAGATTGGCGATACAAAATTTTCCGTGAAAGCAAAAGCTGAAAAATTAATTTCAAATAGCTTTTTTGCTGGTTATAATATCAACTTAGGAAATTCCCTTGTATTTGGTGTTGAAAATGATTTTAACTTTGCAAAATCCGAGGCATAGGCTAAATATTTTTCCAAGGATGTTTCAGAAAACTATAACAAATACTATAAATCTTATAGAAATATCCGAGACGAAATCATTGATATACTCGTAAAAAAATTTACTAATACAGAAGAATATAAAAATAAATTAAGCATTTACCTTAAATATGCAGCGGAAACTGATAAAGATATGGAGCTAAAATCTACAGCTCCTGTCTTAAAAGTTACGAAAGATGCGACCGTAAGTTTTGAACAAAAATGGTCAGGAGCAACACGTGTACGCCTTGGTTTTGCTGTAGACCGATTCATGCCTTATCTTGCTGGTGGTATCTCTTATACCTCTGTTAACGGTACGAGCGTAAGCAATGATACAGCGACGGTTGCGCGGAATAGTAAAACTGATACAATACAACACAAAACCATACTCCATTTCCTCCAGAATTACATAACATTAAGTACACAACATCTACTGAATCACTTAAAAATAGCCAAATCTTGCTTGGTCTTACCGTTGGTGCTGGTTTTGACTTTGCGATAACTGATAATGTTTTGGCGCGGGCTGAATACCGCTACAATGACTTCGGTAGTAAAGATTTCACCTTTAGCGAGACGAACAAAGTTAAATACGCTCTTACAGACCAAGACATTCGTGTTGGTATTGCGTTCAAATTCTAATAAAGCCTTATCACCCCTTTAGGCAAGATACTACGTTAGAGCCTCATGGTTATTAAAACCGTGAGGCTTTTTCGTGTGCCCCCAACCAAAGGAACACCTATGCCCGAAAAATACATCTCTCCCGATTGGCTTCGTGGCTTGGCATGATGCTATCAACAGCGCTTGCTGGTATATTTGGTGCTTTTGTACGACAATTGGCCAATCATGATAAATCGTGTTGGCAGCGGGTTTGTGAATGGCTGACGGCGGTTTTTCATTTGATTTCCGTGTGATTTAAAAACTCAGGAAACACAGCATTCGAAAAATTTTTAATATAAGTATGACAGGAAATACATCTATATTAGTTTATTACATTTAAAATTTTATATATTTTACACAATAAAAAATAATTAAAGTTAAGGGGAAAAATTTGGGATATTAATGACAAGATATTTTTTAGAGTTTATGTAGCCTCCCCTAGTCACGGTTATTCCTCCGTGGAATATTTCCACTCTTTAACTAGCATTTGTAGTCAATACTACCACCTCATTAATTACCCGTACATAACGCTTAAGCCCTATCAGCTCCAAAGAGCCTAAAACGCACGCTGAAAGGCAAAGTTAGACCAAATACCCTTTTATATAGCAACACACATAAGAAGACCATCGCGATGGTCACCTACGCATATATTGCTACGTCAAAAAAGACCGCTTGCAACTAGGCGAACCAACGATCCTCATAAGCATGGCAACAAGCTCTGCTGGATCAGTTCCATATCCGAAATTTGCCATAACATAAAATCATTTTAACCATATCACACCACCATACTAAGTGGGTTTTCAATCGAATGCTTGAAAGCTTGAGCCAACTGAGCCGCTAAAGCCCCATCTACCGCACGGTGATCGGTAGATATTGTTACTGACATACAATTAGCCACCGCCAAAGTTCCATTCTTCACCACAGGACGCGGCGTACCAGCACCGATAGCAAAAATCGTTGCATGCGGTGGGTTAATAATGGCAGAAAATTCTTTCACCCCATACATACCAAGATTAGAAACCGCGCTAGTCCCGCCTTGATATTCTTGTGGCTTAAGCTTACGCGCCCGCGCCCGCGTTACCAAGTCCTTCATTTCATTGGAAATAGTCGATAAAGACTTTATTTCCGCTTGACGGATGATTGGAGTAATCAAACCATTTTCAATAGCTACTGCAACACCGATATCAGCATGTTTATGGCGTAACATGCCATCATCCAGCCAAGAAACATTAGCATCTGGTACTGTTTTAAGAGCCAAAGCCGCCGCTTTAATCACCATATCATTAACCGAAACCTTATAGGCCGGACGTTTGTTGCTATCCTCATCCCCCAACAAAGGCGCAGCGGCATTTAATTGAGCGCGTAAATTCAATAAAGCATCCAACTCACATTCAATGGTCACATAAAAATGTGGCACTGTTTGTTTAGATTCTACCAAACGTTTAGCAATGGTTTTGCGCATAGAATCGTGGGCAACCCATTCATAATCTGCTTCTTTGAATAATTTTCGGTTTTGTTCATCACTTGTAACAGCAACAGGCGCCCCAGCAGAAGCAACTTGTCGTGGTGTAGGGGCTAGCAAAGCTGTTTCTACGTCCCGCTTGATAATACGACCATACGGCCCGCTTCCTACGAGTGTATTAAGATCAAGCCCGTTTTGCCCAGCCAAGCGCTGCGCAAGCGGTGATGCGAAAACCCGCTCTCCTTTATGAACAGGGGCGTTATTATGCAACGCATCTCGTAACTGAGGTTCGGGTTGATCGCCTAAAGAAAGGGGCGGTATATTTAGCGCTGTAATGCTTTCAGCCCCCGCGAGCGCTGCATCTATGCTTTCTTCCTCGCCTGCTAAGATAGCGATAACGCTATTTACCTTAACGCCTGTAGCGCCCGCAGGCACAATGATTTTAGCCATAATGCCATCATCAACCGCTTCTACTTCCATGGTAGCCTTATCAGTTTCAATTTCAGCAATTACATCACCCGCTGAAACCTTATCGCCCTCTTGTACAGTCCATTTTGCAAGATTACCTTCTTCCATAGTAGGAGACAAAGCGGGCATAGTAATTTTAATTGGCATGATCCACCTCTTTTAAGCCCGATAAGTAACGGCTTTTACTGCATCAACAACCTCTGCCACGCTAGGCAACGCGAGCTTTTCCAAGTTCGCCGCATAAGGCATGGGCACATCTTTACCGGCAATGGTAAGAATAGGCGCATCCAAATAATCAAAGGCCTGTTGCATAACCCGAGTAGCGATCTCTGTCCCCACAGAAGATTGTGGGTAGCCCTCTTCTACCGTAACCAAACGGCCTGTTTTTTTGACAGACTCAACAATGGTGGATAAATCCAAAGGCCTGATGGTGCGCAAATCAATCAATTCCGCATCAATCTCCAATTTGGCTAATTCATCTAAAGCTTGCACAGCATAGTGCATCCCCATTCCATAGGAAACAAGAGTTACATCGGCGCCTACCTTGTGCACCCGAGCTCTGCCAATAGGCAAAACAAAATCATCCAGTTTAGGCACTTCAAATTGATGACCATAAAGAATTTCATTTTCTAAGAAGATAACTGGATTATCATCACGAATAGCGGCCTTTAACAAACCCTTTGCATCAGCAGCATTATAAGGAGCAACAACCTTTAGCCCCGGTATATGACTGTACCACGCCGCAAAACATTGGGAGTGCTGAGCTGCAACCCTAGCTGCTGCACCGTTAGGACCGCGAAACACCATGGGAGTGGACATTTGGCCGCCAGACATATAACGCGTTTTAGCAGCAGAATTGATAATTTGGTCAATCGCTTGCATGGCAAAATTAAAAGTCATAAACTCAACGATAGGACGCAGTCCACCAAAAGCCGCCCCAACGCCAAGCCCCGCAAAGCCATGTTCAGTAATGGGTGTATCAACCACGCGTCGCTCGCCAAACTCTTCTAGCAACCCTTGGCTTACCTTATAAGCACCTTGATATTGAGCGACTTCCTCACCCATCAAAAAAACGCTCTCATCGCGGCGCATTTCTTCAGCCATTGCTTGGTTTAACGCCTCACGCACTGTCATCATCACCATCTCAGTACCTGCAGGAATGTCCAGATTGTCAACCACTTTGACAATAGGCTGAGTAGGTATAGGTGCAGAATCCGAAGGGATAGCCGCTTTCGGCGCGAAGCTGGCAATAGAGTTTATGTTTTCTTCTCCCTCTTCTAAAATAATGGCAATAGGGCTATTTACCTTTACACCTTCACTTCCCTCAGGCACTAAGATTTTAGCCAAGATCCCTTCATCAACCGCTTCTACTTCCATAGTAGCTTTATCGGTTTCAATCTCTGCAATCACATCACCAGCAATGATGGTATCGCCTTCTTTCTTCACCCACTTTGACAGGTTGCCTTCTTCCATGGTGGGAGAAAGCGCTGGCATCAAAATTTCAATAGACATAATCGCTTTCTCCGTTCAAACTAGAATATCGGTATAGAGCTCAGAGGCGTCTGGCTCAGGATCTGCTTGGGCGAAGTCAGCCGCATCCGCTACAATTTTTCTTACATCTCTATCAATCGCTTTCAGCTGTTCATCATCAGCCCAGCCGCGTGCGAAGATGCGATTTTTAACTTGGTCAATAGGATCATGTTCAGTCTTAATCTTTAACACTTCTTCCTTACTGCGGTATTTTGCGGGATCCGACATAGAATGACCACGATAACGATACGTTTGCATATCAAGAATAATAGGCCCCTTACCAGAACGCGCCCATGCAATCGCTTCATCGCAAGCCGACTTCACCGCCCGCACATCCATACCGTCCACCGCAAAGCCTGGAATTTCAAAAGAAAGACCACGGCGGGAAAAATCAGTTTCTGCCGAAGCGCGTGAAACGGATGTCCCCATTGCGTAGCGATTATTTTCAATAATATAAACCACGGGTAGCTTCCACAGGGATGCCATATTGAAGCTTTCATAGACTTGACCCTGATTGGCCGCCCCATCACCAAAATAGACAAGGGTCACATTGTCTTTACCTAAATAGCGATTAGCAAAAGCAAGACCCGTACCTATCGGCACTTGTGCACCAACAATGCCATGGCCGCCATAGAAGTTCTTTTCCTTAGAGAACATGTGCATAGAACCACCCTTCCCCTTGGAAAAGCCGCCTCGCCGTCCTGTTAGTTCAGCCATTACACCACGCGGGCTCATACCTGCTGCTAACATATGACCGTGATCCCGATAGGAAGTAATGATTTGATCGCCAGCCTTTGTGGCCTTCAACGACCCCGTAACCACAGCCTCTTGTCCAATATAAAGATGACAAAACCCACCGATCAACCCCATCCCATAAAGCTGACCCGCTTTTTCTTCAAACCTTCGAATCAACAACATTTCACGATAAGATTCGAGCTCTTCTTCTTTTGTAAATTCTTGTGGATGCGGTGCTTTAACCGTATTGGATAATACACTCTGCGCCTTTTGCGTAGAGGTTTTTTTTAAAGGTGCTGCCATACTTTGACTCCCTATATTGGTTGCCTAAAAAATACGCCGTCCTGACAAAAGTTACAAGTACCTTAATAATTACTTCAAAGGTCATATAGCGTATTGATTTTATTGAGTTTCATTTATTTAATAAATTAGGGTTGTATCAAAATTGTACGTTCATTCGGCAATGAAAGGTTTAAATTGCGGCGGGCATACTCATCAAGCATATCTTTCTCTATTTGTCCATCACGCAACAAAGCAACACGCTTTTCTATAGCTTGGCGCTTTTCATGAAGCTGGCCGAGCTCTGCTTGCAAGTGAGAAATATGGTTTTCTATCTTTTGTTGCGCGTAAAGTCCATATTCGCCATGGTAAATATGATAACCAAAATAACTCACAACCCCAAGGGTTAGAATAGGTAATATGAAGCGCCCCTTGACAGAACGCGGCTTTTGCTTGGTCCACATACGTATCCTTTGACATATAAGAGTATGCTGATACTAAATTTTAATCGCTTCATGCGTCTCTGCTGGGCATCAATGATTTGTATTAAAATAAAATTGTCGTACTCACGCTTCTAACATACTGTCTGAAATTCTAAATTTAATTATCGAATCCCATCAACCGAGAAAATTACCAGCATAGTGCGCTTGTTCACCCAATTCAGCTTCAATCCGCAAAAGTTGATTATATTTAGCCAACCTATCAGAGCGCGCAAGAGACCCTGTTTTGATCTGCCCACAATTAGTAGCTACCGCTAAATCAGCAATAATTGTGTCTTCTGTCTCTCCTGAACGATGCGACATAACCGCTGTATAGCCTGCTTTGTGAGCCTTTTCGACAGCATCAAGCGTTTCACTCAAAGTGCCTATCTGATTAATTTTTACCAAAATAGAATTCGCGACCCCCATCTTAATTCCATCAGTCAAGCGTGCAGAATTAGTAACAAAAAGGTCATCACCCACCAATTGACAGCGCGTGCCCAAACGATCAGTCAAAAGTTTCCACCCCTCCCAATCATCTTCGCCCATCCCATCTTCAATAGTGATAATAGGGTAAGCGTCAACAAGATGAGTAAGATAATCCACTTGTTGACTGGCATCGCGGCGCGCGCCCTCACCTTTATAATCATAAAAGCCGTTCTTATAAAATTCATTCGCCGCACAATCAAGCCCAAGTGCGATATCTTTCCCCAGCTTATAACCAGCTAATTCTATTGATTTTGCAATAAAATCAAGAGCTTCTTCTGCGCTTTTTAACTGCGGCGCAAAACCGCCTTCATCTCCCACATTCGTGTTATGGCCAGCATCACGCAAACGGCGCTTAAGGGTGTGGAACACTTCTGCACCATAGCGTACTGCTTCTTTAAAACTAGGCGCACCCACAGGAATAATCATAAATTCTTGCAGATCAATTGAGTTATCGGCGTGAACGCCGCCATTAATAATATTCATCATCGGTGTAGGCATAAGATGAGCGTTGACCCCACCCACATAACGGTATAAAGGCAAGCCCGTCGATTGAGCCGCAGCTTTAGCGACAGCAAGAGAAACACCAAGAATAGCATTAGCCCCTAGCCGCGCTTTGTTAGGAGTACCATCAAGATTAATCATAGTTTGGTCAATACCCAATTGATCTTCGGCATCAACCCCGCCCAATTCTTCAAGAATTTCGCCATTAACTGCTGCAACAGCCGCTTCAACTCCTTTACCATGATAACGTGCCCCGCCATCACGCAATTCCACCGCTTCATGAGTACCAGTAGAAGCGCCAGAAGGTACCATAGCACGGCCAAAGGCGCCATCTTCCAACAAAACATCCACTTCAACCGTAGGGTTACCGCGGCTATCGAGCACTTCACGACCTTTGATATCAACAATAGCAGTCATTTCTTATCCTATTCAAATAGTTATCCCAAGATCTTTAAGCCTTACATTATTAAAAACCGTCAACCTACAATAGAAAAAATTGATGGTAAAAAAATTTCTAAGTCTTATTGGCTTGGGCGTGAGTGAAAGCCGCTTTCACAAAAGAAGCAAACAGTGGATGCGGACTAAAAGGCCGCGACTTTAGCTCTGGATGAAACTGCACCCCGATGAACCAAGGGTGATCCCTATATTCCACCGTTTCTGGCAAAACTCCATCAGGCGACATCCCAGAAAAAATCAGACCGCAGGCCTCAAGTTGCTCCTTATAAGCGATATTCACTTCATAACGATGACGGTGACGTTCTGAAATTTCGCTCTTGCCATAAATATGAGCAATCAGGCTTTCTTCCATTAGCCGCGCTTTATAAGCACCTAGCCGCATAGTTCCGCCAATATCGCCATTGGCGCTCCGCTTTTCAATTCGGCTACCATTGACCCATTCAGTCATCAGGCCAACGATAGGAGCGCTAGTCGCACCCAACTCAGTAGAAGATGCATCTTGCAAGCCGCCAATATGGCGCGCTGCTTCAATGCAGGCAACCTGCATCCCAAAACAGATCCCGAAATAAGGAATTTTATTCTCACGGGCAAAACGCGCCGCTTGAATCTTACCTTCCGCGCCCCTCTCACCGAATGCACCTGGTACAAGAATACCATCGACGTCTTCAAAATAGAGGGAGGGATCTTCCTTTTCAAAAATTTCGGCGTCAATCCATTTGAGATCAACCGCCAAATGATGTGCAATACCCCCATGAACCAAAGCTTCTGCCAAAGATTTATAGGCGTCTTTTAGATCCGTATATTTTCCAGCAACAGCAATAGTCACTCGGCCACGCGGATAATGGATCGCTTGGCTGATCTTGTGCCATGGCTCCATATTTGGAGCGGGTGCAGGATCTATACCAAAGGCCGCAAGAACTTCACTATCAAGCCCTTCCTGATGATAGGCCATGGGAACATCATAAATGCTATCAACGTCTAAAGCTTGAATCACCGCACTCGGCCGCACATTGCAAAAAAGAGATAATTTACGCCTCTCGGCCTCTGGAATGGGACGGTCAGCGCGAATAAGTAGAATATCGGGGGCGATCCCTAAGGCTTGAAGCTCTTTAACCGAATGCTGAGTAGGTTTAGTTTTTAGTTCACCAGCAGTAGGGATATAAGGCATAAGAGTGAGGTGCATGTAAATCGCGCCATAGCGGGGCAATTCGTTATGCAATTGACGGATAGCTTCTAAAAATGGCATCGCTTCAATATCGCCGACCGTACCGCCGATCTCGCAAAGCACAAAATCATAGGCTTCGTTACCTTCAACGATAAAGCTCTTAATTTCATCAGTCACATGGGGGATCACCTGCACGGTGGCGCCTAAGTAATCACCACGCCGCTCGCGTTCAATAATATTGCGATAAATACGCCCCGTGGTGATATTATCAGACTTATTAGCCGAACGCCCAGTAAAGCGCTCATAATGCCCAAGATCAAGATCAGTCTCAGCGCCGTCATCAGTTACAAAGACTTCCCCATGCTGGTACGGAGACATGGTGCCGGGATCCACATTCAAATAAGGATCGAGTTTACGGATACGAACAGAGTACCCGCGAGCCTGTAATAAGGCAGCTAAAGCTGCTGCAGCAATGCCTTTTCCAAGAGAGGAAACCACGCCACCAGTAATAAAAACATATCGTGCCATGGGGTTATGGATATAAGGGATTTCCGCCGATTCGACCAGCAAAAAATGTTTCCATCATCAATTAATCTCACGATTTTCACTTTTGTCCCCAAAATGGATATCCCACAATAAAAAACGCGCTAAGGAGCGTGCTTTTTATACAAAGCACTTATCTATTGTACTGTAGAGGTAGGACTTGGAGCAAGTGGAACAGGATTTTGCGGTGCTTTATCCACACCCACATCAACGGGTGCGCTCACTGATCCTGAATCTGAATTAGGAATAGGATTTACCGCGCCAGGGATAGGATTTGAAGGAGGTACGGTATTTACGCCTTCATCCGGGGTCTTCGAATCGCCCAATTGCTCAATAAGAGAGGGCGCAACCTCTTTCTGGCCTGCAGGGATACGGTTTAAAATATCGGAAACAGGGTTGGAAATCGTTCCCATAACTCCTAGAGTAATGGAAGTAATAAAGAAGCCCACTGCCAAAAGCGCCGTTAAACGGGTGAGAGCGTTTTTACTACCACGGGCTGTCATAAAGCCTGCCCCTCCGCCCACGCCAAGGCCGCCGCCCTCTGACCTTTGGATCAAAATGACGCCCACAAGGGCGATAACGATTAAAAGATGTATGGCGATTAATACTGTTTGCATAAGCCTGCTCTTTATAAGTGTTCGCGGCTATTTACACGGAAATAGCACATAATCCAAGGAAAAACCGCTATTTTAAGGAATAATTTTATGCGTTATCTTCCTATAAACATCACAAATAGCGAGAAAATCTTCCGCAAGCAAGCTTGCACCTCCAACCAAAGCTCCATCCACATTAGAAAGCCCCAAAAGACCCAATGCATTGTCAGACTTAACCGAGCCGCCATAAAGCAACCGAATTGTCCTAGCTATTGTCCCATAACGTTGTTCTAAATAAATACGCATAAAATCATGTACTTCGCTTACCGCCCCAAGATTCGCCGCCTGCCCCGTACCGATGGCCCAAAGCGGCTCATAAGCAATAATAAGGTTATGGGGCGTCATATTTTCAGTATTTTTTTCTTGTTGAGCCTGAGCAATCGAATCATCCAATTGCTTCGCAATAAGGGTAAGAGTTTTTCCCGCTTCACGTTCCGCCAATGATTCGCCTACGCACAGAATAACACAAAGGCCCGCTTTCCAGGCAGCCTGCATTTTCCTACCAATCAATTCATTACTTTCATGATAAGCTTGACGGCGTTCTGAATGACCTAGAATCACATAATGCGCTCCCACGTCCTTTAACATAGCTGCTGAAATGTCACCCGTATAGGAACCGGAAGCAAATGAGTGACAATCTTGTCCACCTAATAACAATTTCTCCCCATCTAAAGCTTCACGCGCAGCATAGAGCAAAGTAGCAGGCACGCAAATAAGAGCATCAAGTAAATAAGCAAGATCAGAATGAATACCTGCAGCAATAGCACGCAGCTCCCCCAATGCATTGCGTGTTCCATTCATTTTCCAGTTTCCTGCCACTAAAGGCCGAATAGAAGGAGTCATCATTTACCTCGCTTGTTTATAGGCGTTAGCTCTTCCTATCAAATTGCCAACACAAAGCAAGTGCTTCGCCTTACCTCTTGAATGTCGCTTATACACAGCCTATGAAAGGACTATAAATAGTAAAATAGGACACAGCGATGCTTGATACCATACGTAATGCTGCCAATTCTTGGATTGCAAAGGTTTTTTTGACCATTCTGCTTTTATGTTTTGCGCTTTTATGGGGAATCCCTGAATTACGGCAAACGCATAGTAATGACCTTCTAACCGCTGGAAAATCCTCAGTAACGGTTAATGATTATCGCGTTGCTTATGGTGAACAACTAGTCCGCATGTCTTTGGCCTCTGGCCTTGGTCGTATGTTAAGTAATGGAGAAGCACAGCGCTATCAATTGCCACAATTCACTATTTACCAATTGCAACAAAATATTGCCCTTGATGAAGAGGCACGGCGTATGAAAATCGGCGTTTCAAAAGATCAAATTGCCCGCTCCATTGGAAAAAATCAGCTATTTATGCAAAACGGTGTTTTTGATCGCAATCAATTTTTAGCCTATTTACAACAATTAAACATTAACGAAAATGAATACATCCAGTATTACGCCCAAAAAGAAAAACGCACCCAATTATTATTAGCAACGCTTGGCAATGTAAAAATGTCGGACACGTTTTATATAGCTCTTTCTGCCTATCAAAACGAAACCCGCGCCATTGATTATGTGACCTTAAGCACGCAAAACTTACCTCCCATCGGCGAACCAGACCCAAAAACCTTAGAAAGCTGGTTTGAAAGTCATAAACAAATGTTCCGCGCCCCCGAGTATCGCCAAGCCACTCTTATGACACTAACACCGGAGGCATTGGTCAAGCCTGAAGATATTTCAGAAGAAACTGCCAAAGCCTATTATACGAGCAATCTTACCCGCTACCAAACCCCAGAAAAGCGTACCGTTGAAATTTTACACTTTGCATCGCGTGCTGAGGCCGATGCAGCAGCACAAAAATTAAAGAATGGTGATGATTTTCCCCACCTTGTTCAAGAACAGGGGAAAACCCTCGCCTCTATCAACACAGGATCATTGACTCAAGATAAACTGCCCTCATCAATCGGAACTGTTGTCTTTTCTCTCAAACTTAAAGAGATAAGCCCTGTGACCAATAGTTTACAAGGGCCAGTTATTATGCGCCTTGTCGACATTGCTCCCGCCCATACTACACCGTACAAAGAAGTAGCTAGCGCTGTCAAACAAACTTTGGCGCAGCAAATAGGGCTCAAACAATTGCGCTCCACCCACGACGCCATTGAAAATGCGCGTTTCGAAGGTGTGAATTTGAAAGAATTATCAGCTACTTATCACTTGCCACTGCGCACTATCACCGTGGACGCTCAGGGCATCTCGCCGCAAGGAGAGCCCGTTGCTGACCTTGTACAACGAAACCTTTTGCTTGATAGCGTTTTTCAAGCAAGCGAAGACATGGATCTTGACCCGATTGCCATTCCCAGCGGCGGCTACATTTGGTACCAAGTTGATCATATAGCACCAGCCCACGACCGTCCCTTTGCGCAAGTAAAAGACAAAGTATTAGCGCAGTGGCATGAAGAAGCCAAAACAAAACAGCTAGATGAAGTAACAAAGTCTATTCTTGAATTATCCAAAAACGATAACAACCTAGACCAAATTATTACGCAATATCGCTTAGAACCAAAGAAAATCCTGCCCCCTTTCAAACGCGATGTAAAACCTGATAATCTCAATGCAAGTGCTATCAACGCTATCTTTAGTACAGGCGAAGGAAAGGTAAACGTAGCACAAGGAATAGATAAAAACAGTCGTATTTTCTTTATTGTACGAGCAATCAACCATCCTCAATCAGCCTCTACCTTTGCGCTTTCTCCTCAATGGAAAAAACAAATTGATAGCGCCCTTAGCGAAGATCTGCGGGTACAAATGATCAACTTCATAAGCAAAGAAGCTCCCGTTACAATTGACAACGACAATTTTAACCGAATCATGGCCGCACCGTAACCAAATGCGCTCATCACCAACACAGCGGAAGCTAGGGACATAAAATGCACGATCTAAAACCCTTTATTCACAAAGTGGCAAGCGGGGAAACGCTGAGCGTGCACGAAGCCGAAGCCGCATTTAACTTGCTTATGGGAGGGGAAACAACACCCGCCCAAATAGGTGGATTTTTGCTAGCTTTGCGCACACGGGGGGAAACTCTAGATGAACTAACCGGTGCTGTGCGTTCTATGAGACAAAAAATGCTTCCCGTTCAAGCGGTAGAAGGCGCTATGGATATTGTAGGTACAGGCGGAGATCGGTCAGGCTCCTATAATGTTTCAACGGCCGCGTCCTTTGTAGTAGCTGCAGCGGGCGTACCCGTGGCAAAACACGGCAATCGCGCGCTTTCTTCAAAATCAGGCGCCGCTGATGCTTTAAAAGCGCTTGGAGTAAATATTAACGCCTCCTCTGCCACGATTACCCGTTGTATCCAAGAGGTAGGGCTTGGCTTTATTTTTGCTCCCAACCACCATGCTGCTATGCGGCATGTAGCGGCTCCTCGTTTAGAGCTTGGTACAAGAACAATTTTCAATCTCTTAGGGCCACTTGCAAATCCCGCTGGAGTGAAAAAACATTTAATTGGTGTTTTTTCACCCGATTGGCTTATCCCCATGGCCAAAGTTTTACAGGTTTTAGGATCTGAAGCATTATGGATTGTCCACGGCGATGGAATGGATGAGCTTACCACCACAGGGGAAACGCAAGTTGTTGCCCTTGAAGAAGGGGATATACGCCAATTCACCCTCACACCCGAATCGGTAGGATTGCAACGCACCACTCTCTCCGCCCTACAAGGAGGTGAAGCCCAGTATAATGCACGCGCACTCTTAGAGGTACTGGAAGGAAAAAACGGGGCCTATCGCGATATCGTCCTTTTAAATGCAAGTGCAGCGCTGCTCATTGCTGGGCGTGTTCATACTTTAAAGGATGGAGTAGACATGGCTCGCGCGGTCATTGACCAAGGCAAAGCCCGTTCATGTCTTGAAGAGCTTATCAAAACCTCTCATCAAAGCGACACAATATGAGTGACATTTTAGAAAAAATAGGCCGATATAAGCATGCTGAAATTGCCAAAGCCAAAGAAGTCCTGCCATTAGATACCATAAAGGCACAATTAGCCACCGTACCACCACCACGTAATTTTATAAAGGCACTTGAGCAGAAAAGGCAAGAAGGACAATTTGCTCTTATTGCAGAGATTAAAAAAGCAAGCCCCTCAAAAGGGCTCATTCGAGCCAATTTTGATCCACCTGCTCTGGCCAAGGCCTATGAAGCAGGGGGGGCAGCGTGCCTCTCAGTACTGACCGATGGCCCATCTTTTCAGGGTGCCCTACCCTTTTTAAAAGCCGCACGTGCTGCGTGCACCCTTCCTGTTTTGCGCAAGGATTTTTTTTACGATATATACCAAGTCTATGAAGCCCGCTACTGGGGTGCAGATTGTATTTTAATTATCTTGGCCGCGGTTGATGATACTTGTGCGCAAGAACTTGAAAGGGTAGCGTTTGATTTAGGCATGGATGTATTGCTTGAAACCCATAATGAACAAGAAGTCGTGCGCGCTTTGCAGCTTTCTTCCCCCCTTATCGGCATAAATAACCGCAATTTGCATGATTTTTCCATTAATCTCGCCCATAGTGAACGTTTAGCGCCCTGCATCCCTGAAGGTAAAATTTTAGTAGGAGAAAGTGGCATCTTTACCCACGCCGATATGCAACGCCTGCACAAAGTCGGAATAGAGACCTTTTTGATCGGTGAGAGCCTAATGCGCCAAACCGATGTGGCGGCCGCCACCCAAGCACTTTTAGCTCCACAAAGAGATTAAAGGCTCGGCAAATGGCCGGTCAATGCCATTTTTGCCATCGCGCTATAGCGACGCAAGGAAGAAAACGTTGGCACTTTTGTAAAATTCTCTGCTCCAAGCCGCACACTTTGCCGCAAAGAATGCGGAATAAGCGCAAGAGGCAAAAAGGCTGAAAGCAAAACCTTTGGAACGGCTTTATAATGCACACATAAAGCCTGGTAGTAATCCCACGCTAAAGCAGTTGCAGCTTCAATGATTAGACGTTTTTGCCCTTTATTTAAGCGCCCTTCTAATACATCTTCTGCTTCCGCCCCCGCCGCTTTTATGATATCCATGGGCAAATAAATTTGCGCGCGAGCTTGCGTGATAGGCAACATTCGCAATAAGCCACCCATTGCTTGGGCAAATCCTCCGTAGACGCAAGCATCATCAGCAATCTTTGCAGCATCTTTATTAAGAATCTGACAACTTAATTGTAAAAGCATACACGCCGTTTCCCTACAATAAGCCTCAAAGGCTACCATATCAGGCATAGGGTCATTATAAAGGTCAAAAAGGCGGGCATCACAATAGCGTAAAAAAGCCTCTTTAGGCAGATCAAATTCTATGATTGTGGCACGCAAAGCTTGTAGCACGGGGCCGAGAGCAGCGGTCTGTAACTCTTCGCTATTATCCAAAGCATCACGCCACCAGCGTAAACGTATTTCCCCCAAAAGAGGGTCTTTTACAGTTTCTCGTATACGAGCAATTTCAGCATTAAACGCAAAAAGTGCAGCCAAATGAGGACGCTTAGAGGGAGGAGCATAGAGGGTTGCTAAATACCGCTCATAATCAACAGCCCGTAAATGGCTAAGGCAATAAGAAGCAGAGTGCATCATATGACGGCGAATAATAAAGCAGCAACAGCTCTATCCTCTGCGAGTAAAACATTGAATGTACGCACCGCCGCCCCCGTGCTCATACTATCAGTGGATATGAAGCGGTTGCGCAACTTTTCCTGCAAAGCACCAGGCAAACGCAAAAGCTCCTTCCCCGTGCCGACTAGTAAAATTTCTATAGTCTCAGACTCTTCCCAGACCTTTGCAAGGTCATGCTCAGTGGGGAGCGGTGAAGCCATCTCAATACCATAAATCCCCGAAGGTAAACAAAGGATAGAACCGCGATGCGACATATCGGCAAAGCGAAACCCACCATTTCCATAAGCATCAATGGGTGCGCGCCTTGGAAAATGTGCAACGCGCATTTCTAATCCTGTTACCATAGCACTTTGCTACCCTCCTACAGACAAATTCACGCTCTGCCGAAAGCACATGAATATAACCGTGCTTAAGAAGCGCGATCTTCATCCTTTTTTTCGCTGGTTTCTTCAGGGTTCTTTTTATTTTCCTTTTTATTTATTTTAGGCTTTTGTTCTGTTTTAATAGCGTTATCGGCAATAGGCTCACCCCTCACTCGGACATTAGCCAAGGTAGAACGAAGAACACGAATACGAACGCCTTCAGCAATTTCCACCTCTAATTCACCACTTTCACCCAAAACTTTAGTCACACGACCAATCACCCCCCCGCCGGTTACAACACTATCACCACGACGTACAGCGTTGAGCATTTCCTGCCGTTGTTTCATTTGGTTGCGTTGCGGACGGAAGATCATAAAATACATAATAAAGGCGATCGCTATAAAAGGCAGAATCTGATAAAGATAAGAACCCCCTTCTGAAGCGTTCACAGCAGCTTGAGCATAAGCATTATTGATAAACATTTAATTCCTCTTTATTTATCGGGCATGGCCCGCTTTACAAAAATCCACATCACCTTACATATTAGATGAATCCCTGCGATAGCAAAAACACTCATTGCAGGGATGGTTTGCATCTAAGCGGCCGGTTTCATGTTCCAAGACTTAAAACCTTGAACATAAGAACGCAACCGTAAAACACCATAAACAATAACATTATTATCAACCCACCATGATCTCTCAAAACCCCTTTATTAAAAAATGAAGCGTGCTAATAGCCGTTCTTGAACAGTTAGTGCCGTCCCGTACTGCCCCCCTTTAATATTGACGAAGGATCTTACTTCCTGTGGCAACCTTAAACGCTCTTGCTAAAACAATTCGATACGCAAGCAGCAATTGATCTGTACCTTATCTACGACAGTGATTGCATGCAGGATATTTTATGCGGAAATGCACGTCGTTTTGCTTGGCAACTCCTCGCCAATAATCCGCTCTTGTGGGGCACGAATGGTATAGAAAACCGTCCCTTATTAAAACTATTCACGCTACATTATGCCAAGATAGAACCTTGCCCAACCCCTTGAAACTTGTGGAAATTTATCACGAAGATCTAGCAATCTTACCAATTCTAATTGATTTCTTAAAAAATCAAAAGGCACATTTTGTAGTATTTTATGATGATCTTTCATTTGATCACAATATAACAAGCTATACACCTCTTAGGGCAGCAATTGATAGCAGCTTTGACGAACGACCTTAAAACATGATCTTCTATGCTACATCTTAGATGCCCGCATCCCTTCTGTAGCCAAGGAGATTATCTAGCTATGATAGCTGCCTATATACAGTATTTAACTACTAAACACTCCCAAAGCTAGCCGCACAGCGGATTAGAATGAGCGACAGCCACAATCTCTGCTCTCGTTGCATTGCATGGCAACGCAACCAATACCTTGCAGCCCCACTCAGAACTAAATAATCAAGCGCCACTAACACATAGCAAAACGCGTGCTAAGGCTCTAGATATCCTAAAGGATCCACTGGCGTAGTGCCTTGGCGCACTTCAAAATGCAAACGTGGAGGGCCACCATTACTTGGGGCGCCTGATTTGGCAATCTCTTCCCCGCGCCGCACCCTTTGCTTAGGTTGCACCAGATTTTTGCTATTATAGCCATAAACTGTGATAAGATTATTTTCGTGCAGAATCAAAATGGTATTACCAAATTCCTTCAAGCCATCCCCTGCATACATCACAATACCATTTTCCGCGGCCCGCACCGATGTGCCTTTTGGCGCCATGATATCAAGCCCATCATTCTTGGTAGAGCCTTCCTTTTGGCCAAAGCGGCTTAAAATTCGCCCTTGGACAGGCCAACGTAGAGTGCCAATCCCCGTGGATTGTGGAGCTTGAACCTGGATATTTTGAGTAATAGAAGCAGGCGGAGGCGTTGTCTCACTATTTTGTGAGGGCGAGACTTTTTGTGGAACAATAGGGGCAGGCGGCGGGGCGCTTGGCTTGGCTATTACCTGCGCTGGCGCTTTAGAAGGTTCTACTGCTCTTGGCATAGCAGCGTGTGTTGGTGACGCTATTGCTCTCGTCCCCAAAAGCAATACCTGACCCGATCTAATGCGATTATCACTTAAACTATTTGCGGCTTGCAAAGCAGAAACACTTACCCCAAACCGGCGGCCAATGCTGTAAAGCGTATCTCCATCGCGAACTGTGTATGTTCCAACGCTTGTTGAGGTTAACGGATTCACAGAGGAACGCGGCAAGGGCGCAGATGCAATATCGCGCGACAATGTGCCTAGATTACGCGGGGGCGCACCCAAAATCTCACCATGCGGCCCCCGTCGCGGCGCAATAGATTCGCTCTCCACTGGGGCATCTAAATCACTACTCACGACATAGGCAGGCTGGATAGCAGCCTGCGGATTGGGCTGAATTGGGCGGGTAGCAGAAGCCGGAGATTGTCTGATAGCATCTTCATAGAAACCATCGGAAAAACGATCCGTATCCGCGCTACAACCAGCAATCAACCCTACTACGGCTAAAAGCACCGAGCCGCTCCAATAAGATTGAAGCCTTTTCTTTATCATTTTATCACTCATAGCTTGTGCATCTCGCAATTATCAATATTAATCTTTAAGTACGGGAAGTTACTGGGCGGTTAAAATTATTGATTCTATCAAAAAAAATACATAAAAGAAAGCTGTCTAGAGTCTACTTTTTTCGCCAAAAATTCAAAAAAATGCGCACTCAAAGAGCCGCCGCGACGCCTTCAATAAAAGGCTGATAACGCACTTTTAAAATATCAGCTCGTTCAACTTGACTTCCCATTTTACTATAACACACGACTATTTGTGGCCCGTTTTCAGCACCAATTGCTTGTATCAGCAAGCCATTGCCTGAAAGAATTTCTAAAAATTCATGCGGGTCATCACGCCGTGAAGGCCAAATAATAATACGATCGAATGGCCCTGCGCCTGCCACAATGTGGCTGCCATCCGTCTGTCGTAGCACTATATTATCCAATTTTAATACACGGAATCTTTCACGCGCCTTATCAGCAAGGGTTTTATAACGCTCAACTGATAAGACTCGCCCCGCTAAATAAGCGATAAGTGCTGTGCAAAAACCTGAACCAGTACCCACTTCTAATACGCGATGTTTTTTTTCAAGCTTCAAGGCTGCAAGGATCATCAACTGCTCTTCGAGCCGTTCAATATATTCACCACAGCTAATAGGAATAATTTTATTTTCATAAGCGCTTTCAGCCAAATGCCTCGGCACAAAATTTTGCCGCGGGATATGTTCGAGGGCAGCGAAAATACGCATATCATCCAAGCCCTTTGCACGCAAACGCAGCATTAAATGAGCAAGTTCCTCCCGCTGTGAGAGGGTGGTAGAAGCCATATTCATAGCGGATCCATTATGTAAACCACAATATTCTTAGGAGGCGGTTGCCAAGACATGATATCATAGAACGCAGAAAATGTAGGAGTCTTCTCTCTAAGGTGATTATACCAATTCACCCGCAGAGGTAATACAAGTTTTGCCGCCCATATAAGAGCGCAAAGCAGAAGGAATAATAACAGAGCCGTCGGCCTGCTGGTAATTCTCAAGAACAGCAATTAAACAGCGGCCTAAGGCAGTACCTGAACCATTTAAAGTATGCACAAAACGCAAATTTTTGTCATTAGGACGCCGATAGCGCGCATTCATCCGTCGGGCTTGGAAATCACCACAAGTAGAACAACTAGAAACTTCACGATAACGCCCCTGCCCCGGCAACCAAACCTCAAGATCATAGGTCTTACGCGAACCAAAAGTGATGTCGCCGGTACACAAAGCCATTACCCGATAGGGAAGTTCTAACCTTTGCAAAACGGTTTCTGCACAGCGGGTTAAGCGCTCCAATTCACCATCTGAATTTTCTTCATCGGTAATTGAAACAAGCTCCACCTTCCAAAACTGATGTTGTCGCAACATACCTCGTGTATCGCGCCCTGCTGAACCCGCTTCTGAGCGAAAGCAAGGGGAAAGTGACATAAAACGCAAGGGAAGCGCTCGCCCATCCAGCACTTCACCCGCCACCAAATTGGTAAGGGAAACCTCTGCCGTAGGAATGAGCCAGAGGCCATCAATCGTCTTGAAAGAGTCTTCAGCAAATTTTGGTAATTGTCCGGTTCCGTACATAGCACTATCCCGCACTAGGATAGGACCAGAAATTTCTTGATAACCGTGTTCCTCTCCGTGTAAATTGAGCATAAATTGCCCCAAAGCTCGCTCAAGCCGCGCTAAAGCGCCCGATAAAACTACAAATCGCGCCCCTGACAAACGGCTAGCATGATCAAAATCCATCTGCCGTAAGTGCCCAACATCCCAAGCTTCTCCAATACTGAAGTGTTCTTTTGGAGAAAAATCAAAATCTGGCAAGGTACCATAAGTGCGTACCAGTAGATTATCATCTTCATCCTTACCGAGAGGAACATCATCGCGTACAATATTAGGCAGGCTTAAAAGCAATGTATACAACTGCTGCCCTAAAGCTTTTTCTTCAGCTTCTGATTGTGTAAGTCTAGTCTTAATCACAACCATTTTAGCCTTTAGGGACTCAATATTAGCCATATTGCCAGCAGCCATTGCTTTGCCAATTTCTTTGGAAATAAGGTTGCGATGCTCTTGCAATTCTTGCATCTTAGCAACCTGTTGACGGCGCGCAAGATCAAGCATCAAAACTTCTTGGGCCTTAGCTTCAACCCCTCTTTTAGCCATCGCGGCATCGAATTGTTCAGGATGATCTCTTATCCATTTTATGTCCAGCATTGATAGGTTTCTCTCCTGCTAAGCACTACGGGGGCTATTATGTCAAAACATTATGCAAATCGGCTCCTCCTTTTCAAGAGGGAGGACGCTCTTTCTTGTTATTACGCTTTTCAATAAAAAGAGCTACGAGGATCGAAACTTCATAAAGGGCAATGGTAGGAATTGCTACAGCAAACATAGTAAAAAGATCAGAAGGCGTAACTACAGCAGCCATAATTGTAGCAGCTAAAATTGCCCATTTACGTTTATCTACTAAAGTTTGAGGACGCAACAACTGTACCTTTACCAAAAGCCCTGTGACCAAGGGCAACTGAAAAATCAGTCCAAAAATCAAGATGAAGGAAGTCATAAAACTAAGATATTCGGAAATCCGCGCGATAAACTCTACCTTGAGGTGCGAATCCGGCAAAAATTGTTGCGAAAGGCTGAACCATAGAATCATCGGCGCGACGAGACCGTAGACAAACGCGCCCCCCAATAAAAACAGCACAGGAGCGCCAATAAGAAAAGGCAAAAAAGCGTGTCGTTCATTTTTATAAAGACCGGGAGCAATGAAACTATAAAGCTGAAACGCCATATAAGGAAAAGATAAAATCACAGCACCAAAGGCTGCCAACTTCACCTTGGTAAGAAAAGTTTCCCACACTTGTGTGGACTGAAGGCGTATTTGGTCAGGCATTCCGCCCGATATTTTCATAGCCCACTGATAAGGCCACAAGAGAAAGTTTAAAATATAATCTTTGGCAAAAAAGCAAATAAAGAAGGCAAGAGCAAAGGCAAGCAATGCTGCTATAATTCTTTGTCGTAATTCGATTAAATGCTCCAAAAGCGGCGCTATTCCAAGCTCTGTTTCGTCTTTTTCCCCGTTCACGTTTTATTCTTCCTACTTTGAAAGTGTGCCTTTTTTGGCTTTATTTGGCGCATGAGATACCTCTACGTCCTTTTTATTAACAGAGCCAGTATGCTCATCTGTTATAGGGGGGGTATCCACACTGCTGTTTTCTTGATCTTCCTTGACCTTTTGATCAGGCATAAGAATTTGCGCATCAAATTCCGTACGCACATCTCTTGCTGCCTCTCGCAATGGCTCTAAAAGTTCTGCCAAATTTTTGCGGGGATCAAAGGTTTTTACTTGGCTATTTGCTTCACCAAGGCTTTTCTGAATTTCATTAATCTCGCTCTCGCGCATCGCTTCATCAAACTGGCGGCGAAATTCCTGGGCGGTTCCGCGCATCTGTGCTGTGATCCTACCAATTGTTCGAAACATTTTTGGCAAATCTTTTGGACCAACTACCACGATCAACACAAGAAGAATAACAAGAAATTCAGGACCGTCAATGCCAAACATCACATGCGCTTCTCTGTTGTACACTGCCCATTACGCAAAATAGCCCTTACACTGTTTTGTCTCTTTATCCATTATCCCCCCTGAGCACTAGGTACCCTTTTTATAATCAATGTTGCGCCTTACACTTTTGGATTTCTTGTCGTCTTTGCGTTCGTTGGCTTAATAGTATTGCGTTTTTTGGTATCCTGACTAATAATAGAGGATTTATAACCCGTTTTTACAGAGGGGCTCTCCACCACCTCTTCCGCTTGCATCTCTAAGCTACTAAGCGGATCTACTGGGACATAGGGAGCATCGCCTTGTGCAGGCGTTTGCTCCTCTTTCATACCAGTTTTGAAGGCCTTAATACCCTTCGCTAAATCTCCCATAAAATCTGCAATCCGGCCGCTGCGAAAGAACACAAGCACAACTAAAAGAATTATAATCAAATGAACGGGGGCAAGTATATTTCCCATTGTAATCTCTCTTGTTATGGCCAATCACTTATGGCCGTGCACCACATCATAGCTAAACTTCTATCATTTTTCAAATGGAACAACTTAATTTGAAAGAATGATAACATCCCCTCCTAGAGCATCCAGTGCTAACAAAGGGAAATCGCTTCTTAATTTATATAACGCAGTACGAAAATAATATAAGGGTGTCCAACCAAAATCTTTACTCCATAAGTTGCCAAAATGTTGCGCGCAAGGCCGCTTCATCACTTTGATCTCCTAGCTCTGTCCTTATAAAACCTTCTGCATTATAGGCGCGCTGGAGAGCTTTGCCTTTAAGGAATGGAACCACAGCAGCAATCTGCACCATCTCATCTAAGCAACCATTACAATGAAGCACAACATCGCAACCAGCATCTAGTGCTCCGTTAGCTAAATCAGCTAACGCACCAGATAAAGCCTTCATGGACAAATCATCACATATCAAAAGCCCATCAAAACCTAAAGCGCCTCGAATAATATCATTTACCACTTTTGGTGATAGAGTAGCTGGCCATGTTTTATCAATGGCTTCATAAACAATGTGGGCGGTCATAGCAACGGGCAAATGGCTTAAAGCTTTAAACGGTACAAAATCAGTTTTTGACAACTCAGCAAGGCTAGCCTCCACACGAGCAAGAGCAAAATGCGTATCACACAAAGCGCGCCCATGCCCTGGTATATGCTTCATCACAGGCAAAATACCGCCAGCCATCAGCCCTTCTGCTGCCGCCCGCCCCATAGACGTAACTACCATCGGATCATCACTATAAGCACGCGAACCGATAATCTCATCTGCCCCCGCAACAGGCACATCAACAAGCGGCAAACAATTAGCATTGATCCCTAAACGCTGAAGATCAAAAGCATGCAGACGCGACATTAACCAAGCAGCTTTTTGTCCTTTTATGTGGTCAGCCCCGTAAATAAGGCCAAGATGTGCCGCAGTAGGATAGTCAGGAGCCAAAGGTGGCCGCAAATGTTGGACTTTTCCGCCCTCTTGATCAAGAAAAATAGGCACTATACTACGTCCACTAATAGCGGCTAAATCGCGGGTCAAGGCTTTTACTTGCGTAGCATTTTTAATATTGCGAGCAAATAAAATAAAACCCCAAGGCTTATGCATTAGGATAAAAGCTCTCTCTTGTGGCGTGAGGGTAAAACCACTTAAACCAACTATCATTGCTTTCATACCACTCCCCTTATTACCACCATGCCTCTGTACATCCCTCTTTAACCTTCTAAGACACCAAAGAAAAACACACCAGAGTGCTGTTCTTTACTCCTGCTCTTGCCGCATGGAGTATCTGCTTTATCTATACCTTACACCTTTTATCCATGCCCATAAAGGCCAATAGATGACACTTACCCGCCGTAGCTTGCTCTTAACCTTTCCGTGCCTTCTTAGTGCTTGTATAACTAAGCAGTCCATAGATGTAACACCCACCACAAAAAACTACCGTAAACCTGTTAGTGCGCCTATTCCTGAGTATTATCAAGCGCTTTATGGATCGGTCTATGATGAGCAATTCCCTATAGCAGCGGTTGACCTACAGACCATATCACCACGCTTCTGGCGGCGGACTATTGCCTTTCCATTACGCTATCGCGCTGGAACTATCATTATTGACCTTGCACATTATTTTTGTTATTTTGTTCTGCCTAATGGGCATGCTATCCGCTATGGCGTTGGCATTGCAAAGACCACACGCAATGACTTTAAAGGATCAGCTACCATCGGTCGTAAAGCTGTGTGGCCAAGTTGGACACCCACTGACAATATGATCAAAACTCAGCCAAAACGCTATGGGGACTTGAAAGAAGGCATGCCGCCTGGCTCACAAAATCCCTTGGGCGCACGTGCACTGTATCTTTATCGCGAGGGACGAGATACCCTGTTTCGCCTGCATGGCTCACCTGAAGCATGGTCTATAGGCCACCGCGTGTCTTCTGGTTGTATTCGGTTTCTTAACCAAGATATTATTGATCTCTACCACCGCGTTTCTGTCGGCGATACCGTCATCATCGTCCACGATGGATTGAGCCTTAAGGAAGAACAAAGTCCATAAACTGAAACCCTTGGCACCCACATAATCACATGGTACATAGCGCTTATGAATTATCGCCATGTCTATCACGCCGGCAATTTTGCCGATATTTTCAAACATATCGTAATCACCCGCATTATTGATTATTTGAAACGCAAACCCCAAGCTTTTCGCGTTATTGATACCCATGCTGGTATAGGCTTTTATGACCTGCAAAGCGAAGAAGCTCAGAAAACCCTTGAATGGAAAAATGGCATTGGCCGATTTCTTTCAAACCCTGAAGCCATTTGCGAGCACCCCTTGCTCAAGTCCTGGTATCAAGTGGTTATTGAAATGTCCCAAAACTCCGATGACTTGCGCTTTTATCCCGGTTCTCCTTGGCTTATGCGCCGCTTATTGAGGCGCCAAGACCGGTTAAGCGCCATTGAATTTCATCCCGCAGACTATAAAATTCTTGCCCAAAACTTCACGGGCGACTTCCAAACCAAAACCTTTCATCTTGATGGCTGGCTTGCGCTTAAATCGCAATTGCCTCCTAAAGAAAAACGCGGTATGATCTTAATTGATCCGCCTTTTGAAGAAAAAGACGAATTTTCGCAAATTGTAAATAGCATTATATCTTCGGCCTTCCCCTAAATTTCCCCTTTAATTTCTTAAAAACGCCTTCGGTCTTGAACCGGAAAGCGGGGCTCTAGCCCCCGCAATTCCTTATTCAAATTCGTTGGTCACGTCAAAAAGCCTAACGACGATAAAGGCCTTCTTTGTCGTCATTGATTTTTTGGTTGTGTCCTATGTTGTGACCAAAAAAGGATGTTTTAATGATTGATCTTGTAGCCGAACAAGTCAAGATAGAAGCCAAAATGCGGGACTTAGGGGCTGAACAGTTCCAAGCAACTTATCAAAAATGGTGTGACCAAGGTCGTGACTCTGAGAGCAAAAGTGTTCGTACAGCTTTGCTATCAGGAGTTGAACCTTTAGCAAAAGCCATTACTGATTTCATCAAAGAGACTGAACGCAAAAAGGTAGGGCGTAAACATTCCACGGCACTCAAATTAAAACAATTTGAGCCAAGCAAATTAGCTTATATTGTCCTAAAGGCGACGCTAGACGGCTTTGTGCAAGAGCGCGAGCTACCTAAGCTTGCCATTCGTATTGGTGAGTATCTAGAGGCTGAGGAACGTTTTTATCATTTTTCCCAAAACCATAGCTCTATTGCTAATCTAGCACTCAAAAATCTTAACAAAGAAAGCTTGGACGGTGCTTATAGGCGTAATGCACTCAACCGACTTATGCGTAATAATCAAACAGAAGAAGAACAGAACGCTATATGCTGGACACAATCGGAAAAGTGTCTTGTAGGAATTAAACTCATAGAGCTTTTATGCTTTTCGACGGGCTTTCTAGAGGTTTGTCAAGTTCGGCGGCGTAAAAAAACCTATCGTGTTGTTATGGCAACCGAGCGTTTTTTAACATGGATAGCGAGTCTCAATACCCAATGCGAGATTATGCACCCCCATTATTTGCCTTGTGTCATTCCACCCAAAGACTGGACGTCTCTCAAAGGTGGTGGTTATCATACAGAGGCTTTAGCCTATCCTTTATCCCTTGTACGCACCCGTAGCCGCGCTCATAAGCGTTTACTCAAAAAAGCTGATCTTTCGCTCACCTATCGTGTGGTCAATGCTCTACAGCAAACGCCATGGAAAGTTAACTCTCGTGTGCTAGAGGCCGCACTTTACCTCTATGAGCAAGGGAGCGGCTTGGCTGGTCTTCCAAGCGAAGATTTTCCCTTACCACCAAAGCCTTATGACATTGACACTAACGAAGACAGTCGTAAGGCTTGGCGACAAGATGCGGCGCGTGTCTATGATTATAACTTTGTATTAGCGAGTCGTCGTATTCTAACCATTAAAACCTTAACAACGGCACGCGACTTCACCTCCTATGAAGCCATTTACTTTCCCTATCATTTAGACTTTCGCGGTCGTGTCTACTCAGTTGTAACAGGTCTATCGCCCCAAGGCACAGATCTTGCTAAAGGCCTTCTCACCTTTGCTAAGGGTGAAGCTATTGTAGAGCAAGAGGCTTGGGATTGGTTAGCCATTCATGGTGCTAATTGCTATGGCGCAGGTGATAGTGATTTTGAGCAGAGATTGGCCTTTGCGCAAGAGCATAGCGCGCGTATATGTGCAATAGCAAAGGAGCCATTAGACGACTTATGGTGGACAAAGGCTAAAAACCCCTTTTGCTTTTTGGCTTGGTGTTTTGAATGGGCAAAGGGCGTAGAGGCGAAGGCTAAGGGCGAGGTATTCTATAGTAGTCTTCCTATTGCTATGGACGGCTCATGCAATGGTTTACAGCATTACGCCGCGATGTTGGCCGACCCCGTAGCGGGTGAAGCGGTCAACCTTGTTCCCTCTCAAAAACCACAAGACATTTACGAACGTGTAGCTTTATCAACTCGTGAACGTCTAAAGGAACTTATAGAGAACGGCAATGATGAGGAGCGGGCTTTAGCGCAACAATGGTTAGATTTTGGTATTGACCGAAGTCTAACGAAACGCCCCGTTATGATCTTACCCTATGGCGGTACATTTGATGCTTGTCAAAAGTACGTTTATGAAGCGGTGTTAGCACGCAATGGTGGTAATCTCACCTATGATAGCCTTAGTAAAATCACCAAGCCATTAGCTAAGTATATTTGGGAGGCGATAGATGATGTTGTTATTTCGGCTAGATTGGCTATGGCGTGGTTGCGCACAATCGCCGCTATGGTTGCCAAGGGCGGGCAAGCGGTGCACTGGACAACGCCTACGGGCTTTCCCGTCTATCAATATTACCCAAAATTTGAACTCCACAGGATAAAGACAGCGCTTTTTGGTACGGCATATCGACCAAAGGTGTATGAAGAAATTCCAAACGAGCTTGACAAAACGCGTCATGTCAACGGTGTAGCGCCTAACTTTGTTCATTCCTTAGACGCTAGCGCGCTCTTCTTCACAGTCGATGAGGCTGTCAAGGCGGGGATAGAGGCTTTCGCTATGGTGCATGATAGTTACGGCACTCACGCGGCACATGCCCCGCAATTGGCACGCCTTTTGCGTCAAGCCTTTATAAAGCTCTATCAAGGTCAAGACATCTTAACCAACTTCAAGCGGGAAGTCATTCCTATAGAACGTCAAGACGAGGTAGCAGAGCCCCCGTTTATAGGCGGTCTAGAGCTTAAGGCGATTGCCCAAAGTCCCTACTTTTTTGCTTAATTTTAATTAGGGTACCCTTACGGAAGAAAGAAAGATATTCTGATGCACTCAAAACATTTATTTACGCTCCACTTTGGCGCCCTGCATGACGACATTATCGTTGAGGGTAGAACCTTTGTTCGCAGAGACTTAACCCAAAAACAATTCTCACGTCTTCGTAAAATTCTCATCAACATTGCGCTTTCACAAAAGCTTATTGGAAAGAAGTCAAAATGAACCGTGATCTTTTACACTCTCTATCGCCCCAAACTGTCGGACAAGCAAGCCTTAAGCAACTCAAAGAAACTGATACATCTTCAAAAGAAATCCAAGCAGTGGCCTTTGCAATTACCCTTCTAAGCTATTGCCGCAAGAAGAGAATAGAGGTTGGCGATGTGTTCACCGTAGCTAATAACATTCTTTATTCCAAAGAAGCTGAACAGGCACCGGCTTTGCGCGCTCTTCACAATTACATGCAATTCGAATTTTAGGAACTTTACTCATGGCAAACACCACACAAGATAGGCCGCGTCTTAGACTCAACACACCAAAAGGCCTTTTAAAATACCCCCACCTTACCGAGGTGGACTATGGTACACAAGCCTTTCCCAATAAAGAAGGCTCTTACAACACACGGCTTATTTTAAAGGCACAAGCCCCAACGACGCAAGCCTTTATAGAAAAGCTAGATGCCTTCATGGAGCAAGCCAAACAATGGGCAGAAGAGCAATTAGAGCAGTTACCGGTAAAAACCCGCAAAGATATTGAGCGAGGCGGCGGCCTTAAGGCACAAGCCCCTTATTCAGAGCTCTACGATGATACAACAGAAGAGCCATTAGGTGAGATTGAATTCCGTTTCAAGAAGAAAGCAAGCGGCGTAGGTAAAGACGCCAAAACTTGGCAATCGTCACCCCCGCCACTCTTTGACGCCTCTAAACCCCCTAAAAGGATTGATAAGAAACTAGAAATTTGGAGCGGAAGTCAAGCGATTATTAACGCTGATTATCTTCCTTATTTGGTTGCCTCTTCCGGAACATATGGGCTAACCGCGCGCTTGAACGCTGTACAAATTATAGAGCTTGTCAATCGCGAGGGCGGCCAAAATGCTCAGTCTTACGGCTTTAGTGGTAATGACGAAGGGTATTGCTTTGCGGGCGAGGACGAGGACACAGCGCCTTTTGATCAGAGTCAAAACAGTAGCGCTGATGATGCTTGCGACGCAGCCGCGGACTTCTAGAGCAAGGGGCATAAGGGCAGGATATCGTTCGGGGCTTGAAGAACTTGTAGCGCAACAATTGAAGCGTCTAGGAATTGACGGGGCTTATGAGAGCCTAAAAATTCCCTATACACCGCCAAGCAAATTGCGTCACTATACGCCCGACTTTATCTTGCCCAATGGCATTATCATAGAGACAAAGGGGCGCTTTATCACCGCTGATCGCCAAAAGCATAAATACATTAAAAGCGAACATAGCGCTCTTGATATTCGGTTTGTCTTCTCAAACGCTAAAACAAAATTGTCCAAAGGTTCCCCGACCACTTATGGCAAGTGGTGTGAACAACATGGCTTTCTCTATAGCGTTCGTTGTATTCCCAAAGATTGGCTCTTAGAGCCCCCTTGTCCACACCGTCTCAATGCCCTTTCCAGCATCAAATCATCCACGCTTACTTTGTGAGGTATTCATGAGTCGTTATCAAGCGATCAATGGGAAAACCATGTGTGAATGTATTTTGGACGTACTCCAAAGCGGTAAGTCCATATCCAACGTGGAAGCCCAAGCACTCTTTCGTTGTCGTGCTTTACCAAAAAGGATCAGTGAACTACGCGTTCTTGGCTATCCTATTAAGGCCTATTGGCGTGAGGATATCACCGGCCAAAGGTACAAACGCTATCAATTAGAACAGGTCAAAGCCAATGTTTGACCCAAAGCTAACCACTTTCATCACCCTTATTACCATTACTGGACTGATATTCTTATATGAGTCCACCTTATTTTGGAGCTATGTATGGAGTCTTTAGATGCAGAATTTCTCAATCACGAACCATGCCCACAATGCGGCTCTAAGGATAATCTAGCGCGTTATGATGACGGTCACGGCTATTGCTTTGGGTGTCAATATTACGAAAAAGCAAAAGGCGTAAGCGCACCCAGTCCTTATATAGGCCTTTGCGCTATGGGCGAGGCTAAGTTTATTCCTTCAAGGGGTTTAACAAAAGAGACATGCGAGAAATGGCGCTACACCATATCAACCTATCAAAACAAGCACGTACATATTGCTCATTATTGCGATGATATGGGGCGCCCTATTGCCCAAAAGCTACGCTTTGACGACAAGAGCTTTAAATTCTTAGGTGACGCCAAAGCCGTTGGCCTTTATGGGCAACATTTATGGCGGGACGGAGGTAAGCGGGTGGTGATCACGGAAGGCGAACTTGACGCGCTTTCGGTTTCGCAAATCCAAAATCATAAATGGCCGGTTGTCTCTCTTCCAACGGGGGCGGCAGGGGCTAAACGGGCTCTACAAAAATCCTTTGAATGGCTTAATCGCTTTGAAGAAGTCGTATTGATGTTTGATAATGACGAGGCAGGGCTACGGGCGGCTAGTCAATGTTCTACACTCCAGTTTCCGGCAGGTAAGTTACGGGTTGCGCGCTTGCCGCTCAAAGATGCAAGCGAGATGCTCAAAGCCAAGCGCCATAGCGAAGTGGTCGACGCCATTTTCGGGGCAAAACCCTATCGTCCTAACGACGTTTCTTTTGAGGAAGCAGAGAGTCATAATGACGAACCTGACGATGATATAGGCTTTGAACTTCCCTATGAAGGCTTAATGGAAAAGACTCAAGGGATACAACTTGGGGAGTTGTGGACGTTCACCGCTGGTACAGGCATTGGCAAATCCACTTTGGTACGTGAATGTGCTTATCATTTTCTAAAGTTAGGTCATAAAGTAGGTATGCTCATGCTTGAAGAGAGTGTGAAACGCACTATGCGTGGTATGGCTGGTCTAGCTATTGATAAGCCCGCTCACCTTATGTGGAACAGTCTTAGCGAAGAAGAAAAAACCAAAGGCCTTGAAGCGACCGTACGTACGGGGCGTCTTGGTTTTTATGACCATTTCGGCGTTACTGATCTTGATACGATTATCGACAAAATTCGCTATATGGCGGCAGGGTGTGAGTGTCAATTTATTATCCTTGATCACTTATCATTTTTGACTTCTAGTTCAAGAGAAAGTGACGAGCGCCGTCTTATAGATCACGTCATGTCTAGCTTAAAAAAACTAGCTAAGGAACTGAACATAGGTCTTCTTTTGGTCTCTCATTTAAAACGTATTAGCGGCGATAAAGGCCATGAAGACGGCGCAGGGGTTTCTATATCTCATTTACGCGGCTCATCAACCATTGCTAATTATTCAGATTATGTCATTGGCCTAGAGCGCAATACGCAAGCACAAGACAAGAACCGCACCACTTTACGTGTTCTCAAAAACCGCCGCACCGGCGACACAGGCCTAGCGGGTCACTTGGTTTATACGCCCGAGACAGGGCGCTTGCAGGATGCACCAAACATTTTCTCACCAACATTAGAACAAGAGGAGGCCTTGACTCCTTTTTAGGAGCTTATATGGAACTTATCTTTGATATTGAAACCGACGGCCTTTTGCCTTTGGTGAGTAAAATACATTGCCTTGTTATTAAGGATCTTAAAACAGGGCAAATATCTTCTTTTACACAAGAGACTATGGAGCAAGGTATCGCGCTCTTAAGCCAAGCAGAACGCCTTATTGGCCATAATATTATCGGCTTTGATCTTCCCGTCATTCAAAAGCTCTATCCAAAGTTTGAAACAAAAGGCGTGCTTATTGATACCTTAGTCTTTGCGCGTCTTATTTGGCCGCAAATTAGCGATATAGATCATAATCTTATCAAAAAGGGGCGTTTGCCTTCGACCCTTCTTGGCCGCTATAGTCTAGAGGCTTTCGGCTATCGTTTTGGTAACTATAAGGGCGATTATGCACAAGTGATGCAAGCCAAAGGCCTTGACCCTTGGGCGGCCTATAGCGAAGAGATGCGCCTTTATTGTGAACAAGATGTTGCACTCACCCACGTTCTTTATAAGCACTTGTTAGAAAAGAGTAAGGGGTGTGAGAAGGCCATAGACTTAGAAATGCAAGTAGCCAAAATCTTAGCGCGTCAAACTCAATGGGGGTTTGCCTTTGATAAGGCGCGCGCCCAACAATTCTATCTTGAACTTATAAGCGAGCGCGAGGCACTTAACGAAGACTTGCAGAAAACTTTTGGCATGTGGATAGAGCCCGACGGCGTACCCAAAGTTGCCAAACAAACCCGCCGTTTTAAAGGACAACTCATTGCAGAAGGAGTCACATATCAAAAGATAAAATACTTACACTTCAATCCAAACTCCACACATCATATTGCCAATCGTCTACAGAAATTGTTTGGCTGGAAACCAAAAGCCTTTACCCCTTCGGGTAAACCGCAATTGGACGAAACGATCTTGGCTAAATTGCCTTGGCCGCAAGTCAAGCAATTAGCGCGTTATATGATGTTATCCAAACGTATTGGTCAATTATACGAAGGAAACCAAGCATGGTTAAAACTTGAACAAAAAGGACGTATTCATGGCCGCGTCAATACATTAGGCGCAGTAACACGGCGTATGACCCACCAAAACCCTAATATGGCGCAAGTTCCAAATAGCGTCTCAGCGTTTGGCAAGGAATGCCGCGCGCTCTTTAGGGCAACAGAAGGCTTTGTGCTGGTTGGTTGTGATGCTGACGCCTTGGAGTTAAGGTGTTTAGCGGGCTATATGGCGCGCTATGATGAGGGCGCGTATATCCAAACGGTGCTATCAGGAGATAAAGCTAAAGGCACAGATATGCATTCGGTCAATGCCCGCGCTTTAGGGCTTGACCCAAAAGCCCTCTATAAGGTTGAGAGTAGAGAGGCATCAGGGCGCGATATTGCTAAAACGTGGTTTTATGCTTTCATCTATGGAGCGGGGGATTTAAAACTAGGCCTTATTATGGGGGCGAATGGTTCTGATAAGAAGATTGCCCAAAGCGGCAAAAGCTCACGTAACGCCTTTTTGGTAGCACTTCCCGCTTTAGGTCAATTGGTTAATGCAGTCAAAGAGCGTGTACAAAAACGCGGCTTTTTAAAAGCCATTGACGGCGGGCGCCTTTTGGTACGCTCTCAACATGGCGCTTTGAACACACTCCTCCAATCAGCAGGGGCTTTGTTCATGAAACAAGCCCTTGTCATTTTAGATCAAAATCTTAAACAAGCAGGACTTATCCCACGTAAAGATTATGAGTTTTGCGCCAATATCCATGATGAATGGCAAATTGATGTACGTCCATACCACGTTGCCTTTGTTATGAAGGCGGCGCCCGACTCTATACGCTTGGCGGGTGAAGCGTTTAACTTTGCTTGCCCCTTAGCGGGTAACGCCGTTTCAGGTGAGACATGGGCGCACACGCACTAAGACAAAAAGATCTACGGCGCAATAAGGGCGGCGGGTTTCTTTATGTCATGACCAATCCAGCATGGCCGTATTATAGTAAGGTAGGACGCACGACCGATCTTTTATCGCGCTACCGCTCTTACCAAACGGCAAGCCCATACCGCGATTTCCTCCTTTATTATTATCGCTACTTTCAGAATATTTGGGCGGCAGAACGCCATTTTTTCCAAACATTCAAGCAATGTGAACGCCGCGGCGAATGGTTAGCCCTTCACCCCGACGACGCTTGCCTTTTGATTGATAGAGTCAAGGAGGAACACTTAGCTTAAGGAGAGACCCATTCGTACACAATTGCTTATTGACGGCGATTTATTCGCCTATCAAATTGCTTGCGTTCATCAAGAAACTTATAATTTTGGTGAAAGCACCGCCGTAGCGGTGGAGTTAGACGAGGCACGACGCCATTTTGACACACCTTATCGACGAGTTTTGTCAAACCTTAGGTGTCAAAGATGTTTTGATTGCTCTTTCAGATTATGAGAATTTTCGTAAAAATCTCAACCCGTCTTACAAAGCCAATCGTGACCCTAAGGCACGCCCCCTTCTTCTAGCCCCGCTTATTCAACATATAGAGCAAAATTATGCTCATAGCCGTTTGCCGCGCTTAGAAGCCGACGACGTTATGGGCTTACTCAGTACACAGCCAAATAGTCCTTACATAGTGGTCACACAAGATAAGGACTTAACGGGGGTTGCGTGTTGCTATTGGAACCCAAAGAAAGACAAAGCACCAAGAGAGATTAGCAAGGAAGAGGCCGACGCCTTCTTCTATAGCCAAATTTTAAGTGGTGATAGTAGCGACGGCTATAAGGGCTGTCCAACGATTGGCGCCATAAAAGCCGCACAAATCGTAGAAAACCCGTTTCTATGGGCGTGTGAGACGTCTCTTATTCAATCAGGCAAGAACAAAGGCAAGGTCAAACAAACATGGACGAAAGTTCCATGTGACAATATTTGGCGCGCCATTGTTGCCCACTATGAACACCAAGGCCTTAAGGAAGAAGACGCGCTCCTTAACGCCCGTATGGCACGAATTTTGCGCCATGGAGAGTATAATTTCAACACAAAGGAACCTATTTTATGGCAACCAAACCAAGGATCATAGCGCTTTATTCTTCCGCGCCCCAATCAGGTAAGACAACTATAGCCCAACATATGGCAAGGTGTCACGACTACCACCCCGCCTCTATAGCCGCGCCTCTTAAGAAATTTATCAACGATATTTTAACTACGGGCTATCATAGAGAGTCATTTAAAAATCTAGAGACGTATACTAAAGAGAAAGCCATTCCCGAATTAAGCGGCAAAAGCCCACGTGTTCTTATGCAATCCTTAGGGGTTGATTGGGGGCGTAACGTCATGGGTGAGGATTTTTGGCTTAACCTTTTCCTCCATAAATATAACCTGCTCCATTCTAAAGAGCTGTCTTCCGGTTTTCTTATTATTGATGATCTACGCTTTCCCAATGAATTTGAAGCGTTGAAAGAAAGAGGCGCCGTGTTTTGGAAAATTGTTCGAAAAGACGCACATCGCCCCAATGATCACAAAAGTGAAGGTCTATTAGATGCTTACAAATTTAATGAAACTATTCAAAACGACGAAGGAACAGAAGTCCTTTGCGCCCGAGCAAGCGAGCGGCTCAGTCAATACGCTTGAAGACGCAGTCAAGCGCGTTGATATCGCAAACTTCACCCCCGACCTTATGACGGTTGCTTATTTGATGAAGGTCTATCCACAACGCACCGCCGACATAAAATGGAGTGATCGTGAAATTTGGCTAAAAGTTGGTCAAAACCAATTGATCGACAAACTTATTCACCGCCTAAAAAAGAGTAGCTCAGTCAATACGCTTGACGAGGCAATCAAGCGCGTTGATATCATAAACTTCACCCCCGACCTTATGACGGTTGTCTATTTAATGGAGATCTGTCCACACGACACCCCCGACATAAATTGGAGCGAGCGTGAGTTTTGGGCACACACTGGTCAACACCAATTAATCAACAAACTTATTCACCGCCTACAAAAGAACGGCTCTATATAAAAAGGAAATTAAGATGTGTATTTTTGGCTCATCAAACGATAAACCCGAACCCCAAGCACCACCACCAACCATTATCCCCCAAGCACCAAAGCCCCCCGACGCCCCACCCGACGCTTTAGAGATCAAGAAAGATCAAGGTTTAAAATCAAGGCGCAAGCGCAATCCTTTGCGTATTGACGTAGGCGCACCTATCCAGCCGTCTAAAACAGGGGTGAACATCTAGTGGAAGGTCACGCCAAAACGCGTTATGAAGCCTTAGAAAAGGCACGCCAACCCTATTTAGATAGGGGGCGCAAATGTGCTAAACTCACCCTTCCCGCCCTTTTACCCCCCGAAGGTAGCCAAGACGGCTCTCAAACCTTTACAACACCCGAACAATCAGTAGGAGCACGCGGCGTCAATAACATTGCCGCTAAACTTCTTATGGCGTTGTTCCCACCTTCTGCACCCTACCTAAAAATGGAAGTGGACGCCATGGAGGCGTTTAAACTCACCGAACAAACAGGGTCAAAGGATGAGATAGACAAGGCCTTTGCCCAATATGTACGCCGTATTATGACCGATTTTGAAAGCCGCGCTTTGCGTTCAGATTTTTACGAGGTGTTTCGTCACCTTGTCATAAGCGGTAATGCCGCCTTTTATCTTCCAGCAGAAGGGCGCGGACGGGTGTTTCGCCTTGATAAATATGTGTGTCAAAGAGACCCTTCGGGTAGCTTATTAGAATGGGTAGGCAAAGAAACCGTAGCCTATGCCGCCTTACCCGAAGACGTGCAAAAAACCATACCCCTATCCCATGAAGATACGACAGATAGTAAAGGGGCACTACCAACCAAGCCTATTGATAAAACCGTAGATCTTTATACGCACGTGATACTCAATCAAGAGGGCACCTATACGGTGTATCAAGAGGCAAACGGTGTGGTGGTTGAAGATACGGTAGGCGAATATGAACCCGACGCCCTTCCGTTTCTTGTTTTGCGCTATAATAAAATTGACGGTGAGAGTTTTGGGCGTGGTTTGGTAGAGGAATATTTAGGCGATCTTCGTCATCTTGAGACTTTATCAAAATCCATGCGCGAATATGTAGCGATAGCCTCTAGGATCATTCCGCTTATCAATCCTAATGCTTCACTAGAGCCAAAGGATCTCACAGATGCACAAAATGGCGAGCCGGTAGTAGGGTCACGCGATGATGTAAGCTACCTCCAGTTAGAGCGTGATCACGATTTCCAAGCTGGACGGGTGATGATGAATGAGCTTCAACAACGCTTAGCTTTCGCCTTTTTGATGAACACCGCCATACAAAGGCAGGGCGAGCGGGTAACGGCTGAGGAAATTCGTTATATGGCGCGTGAACTTGAAGACACGCTAGGGGGTGTGTATTCGCTCTTGGCGCTTGATCTACAATTGCCCTTAGCCAAGGTACAAATCGCTCAACTTGAGTCCACAGGCGCGTTACCCGAACTACCCAAAAACATAGCTACGCCCAAAATTGTTACCGGTATGGACGCTTTAGGGCGGGGTAATGACCTATCAAATCTCATGCAGTTTCTCTCTATCATTGGCCAAAGTCCAGCGGTGGAAAGCTTGAAATGGGATCAAATCTCGTTGCGTGTTGCCAATGGCCTTAACATTGAAACCGACGGCTTAATCATGAGTGAACAAGAGCTCCAACAAAAACACCAACAAGAGATGATGAAACAAGCCATGCAAACTATGGGCGGCGCGGCCGTTAATCAAATGGGGCAATTAGCCCAACAACAAATGGAAACAGGACAATCTGAACAATGACAACAGAACAAGTAGAACTAAAACCGGAAAAAGCCCCCACGGGGAGTGACAAACCTAAAGACACTCAACCAAAGGTCAAAGTCTCTCTAGGCGAGGTAAAGGCCAAAGACGCGCCAAACCGTGAAGGCATATGGCGTGATGACGGACATAAGGACGGTTTAGCCGTCATAACACGTATAGGATAAACCATGGACACCCAAATAGAGTATGAAGAAGACGTACAAGATCAACCCGCAGATGTAGAAGGCGTTAGCGAGCAATCCCCTACTGAGGAAGTCTCATCTGATCAAGTATCAGAACAGGCAGAGGATATTGCAGAGCAAGCGGGGGTTGATGTTAGCGCGATTGAAACCCAGTGGTTAGAAGACGGTACAATCCCGCAAACAGAACTCAAGAAGCTAGAACAAATAGGCATCACACAGGACATGGTGCAAGAGTTCGTGCAATACCGTTATGAGAAAGCGAGAGAAGGTTTTAACGGCGTTATTGAGGATGTAGGCGGTCAAGAAACGTTTACAAAGATGAAGGATTGGGCGGCCAAGAATTGGGATGAAACCCAACTTGACGCCTATAATAAAGCGGTCAATAGCGGGGATAAAGGGCAAGTTGCCTTTGCAATTAAGGCTTTGAAGGCTGATTATGAAAAGCTCAATAAGCGCGCGCCCAAGCTTTTAAACGTTGCCAATCAACAAACCAAGGGCGGTATGATCTTTCAAAGTACGGAAGAGATTGTAGCGGCCAAAACTGACCCCCGCTATAAGAGTGACCCCGCCTATAGGCGTAAAATAACAGATGCTATTAAGCGTTCGGTTGAACATTTTGGCTAATGCGCACCCTTAATGAACTGATCATTCATTGTTCGGCGACAAGAGAGGGGCAGGATTTTAGCGCAAAAGACATTGATCTTTGGCATAGGCAAAGAGGCTTTAGGATGATTGGCTATCATTTTGTCATTCGTCTTGACGCTAGCATAGAGCTAGGCCGCCCCGTTGAGGACATAGGCGCTCACACAAGGGGTCATAACGCCAATTCCATTGGTATTTGTTATATTGGCGGCCTTGATGCAAAGGGGCAACCCAAAGACACAAGAACAAAGGCGCAGAAAGAAGCACTGATAGACTGTGTGAGACGCCTTCTAAAAGCCTATCCCTCCATTACAAAAATAGCAGGTCACAATGAATATGCACAAAAAGCTTGTCCTAGCTTTGATGTGCAAAAAGACCCTTTAGGAGGCTTAATTCATGAAAAAACTTAGCAAAAGGCGCACCTCTAAACTGGTGCTCATTGGCAATTGTCTTCTAGCGTGGATGCTATGCTTTTATAGTGTGTATCATGGTGAAGGGGTGAGTATTGTTGCGACGACCTTAAGCTTTATTGGCGCGATTTATGGCGGCTATATGGGCGTTGGTCATCTTGATTATCGTCAAATAGATAAGGGGGGTGAATAATGCTCTCTAGCTTGCTTTGTCGTTTCCAAACACTGGTACTCATTATTCTTTGTCCTTTGTTGGGGTATGGTGTTGGCCATTATCTCACTATGCGCGCACAACTTGCCCAGTATCAAGAACAAAAAAGGCATGGGTAGCGGCCATGGAACAACAACAAAAACAATTTTTAGAAGATGAGGAGAAGAAAAGCGCCTTTGAACAACGGGTAAAGGCCTTAGAAAATGAACTCAATCAATCCACGGCAAAGCATGATCTTTGCCTTAATACCACTCTTGTTGACCGGTTGCGCGGCTTATGGGACGAATAGTCTACCCCCGCTTCCCGCGGACGTTTTGACGTGTTTTACAAAAACCACCAAAGCGCCGCCTAAAGGCAGTATGGATCAACAACAAATTATCAATCTTATTATTCAATTAAGACGCTCTGAGCTTGCCAAAAGCGCTTGCGGACAGCGTCTTATCTCGTTTTACACAATCCTAGAAAAAGGTAAAAAATGACACAAAACTTTTCTATAAAAGACATGATTTCTCACCCAGGGCAACGCAATGCCCAAGGAGACGAATGGGCACTCTTTCGCACTGAGTTTATTACGGATGTTATGGCGCAGTACCATGCTCTTTGCCTATATCGCGAACGACATCAAGTTCGGCGTATTGAAAGGAGTAAATCCGCAACCTTTCCTTTAATTGGGGGCACAAAAGCAACGTATCTTGAAGCGGGCGCGTTTATTGAAGGACAAAAGTTCCAGCATAGCGATGTAACCATTCTTTTAGACAATCCAACAGCTGCAAACGTTTATCTTGCTGATTTTGAAGAAGACATGAGTCCAGTAGATTTTCGTGCTCACTATTCGCAGGAAATGGGAACCGCCCTTGCTACAATGTTTGATCAAAACGTAGCACGTGTAGCCGTTCAAGCCGCACGCGAAAAGTCCTACTTTGTAGGAGGTGACGGCGGCTCTATTATCAAAGGTGGTAAAGATGTTGCTACTGATGGTGAACTCATCAAGAATACCCTATTTAAGGCTATGGAGCTTTTTAACTACAAAAAAGTTCCACAAACAGAGCGCTTTTGCTTTGTCTCTCCTACCACCTACGCGGCCGCCGCCGCTACTACCGACCTTATTAATAAGAATTGGGGCGGCGAGGGCTCTCTTGCGCAAGGTAAGTTGGGTACGGTTGCTGGTATTACCATTATCAGTACCATTAATCTACCACAAGGAGATCAGAGAGCAGATAGTGATGTACTTCCACGCTATCGCGGTGATTTCTCTAAGACAGCGTTCCACCTTATGCATAGAGATGCCGTAGGTACGGTTATGCTTAAGGAAATGACCACCTCTATAGACTGGGTACCAACCAATCAATCTACACTTTTGACCGCGAAATATATGGCGGGTCACGGCGTTTTGCGCCCCGAATGTGCAATTGAAGTCACCACAGAAGAGGCCGCTTAATCCACTCTCTTTCCATAGACAAAACGCGAAAGGCGTCCACGCTCAACCCGTGGACGTCTTTTATTTTAGATGAGGCACAATGCAAGACACCTATAGCGACCTAAAGCGCCAAGCGATCAACGAACTTTTAGCGACCATTGGCCAAGACCCTATCGAAACATTAGAAAACCTACCGCCCGCGGGTAATACAGCGCTCAACACCTTAGACAGAATAACAGAGGAACTCCAAGAGCAAGGCTATTGGTTTAATCTCTATCCAAATTACAAGCTTGAACCCAACACGGACGGAGAAATCCTTTTATCTGATACAATTATCAATATTAAAGAGAATGGTGGCCTTTATGCACGTCGTGAAGGCAAGCTCTATGACCTTTCGCGCCAATCCTTTTTGTTCAGCCAACCGGTGCAATGCACTGTGGTTTTACGCCTTTCATGGGATGATTTACCCCCCGAGGCGCGTCGTTACATTATCGCTTTGAGTGTTGAACAATTTGTCGAAGGCTTTCCAAGCGGGGCGGCTACAGCTACAGCGCGCGCGCGTTCCCTCCAAAGGGCAAAGACAGCCTTCACAAACGCACAGATCAAAGCGAGCGGTATCAACCTTCTTAATAACGCCTATATCAGTCAACAAATCACGAGGTAAGCATGAATGTTGAAGGCTCAAGCCCAAATATGCTTGGGGGCGTTTCGCGTCAACCAAGCGAAATTCGCTTTCCAGCCCAATTAGAAGAAAGTGTCAATCAGTTTCCAACAGCTAGCCGCGGCCTTACACCACGCAATCCAGCGCTTTTTATGAGTAAGGTCACTAATGTTCGCGTTGATAATAGCCATATCCACCTTATCAATCGTGATAAGCGGGAGCGCTATACGGCGTTCATTAGTAAAGAAGGTATCAAGGTTTATGACCTTGAAGGCCGCTCTTATAAAGTCAATGCACCCAAAGGCTATGCTTACCTTGATAGCCAATCGCCCACTGATTTAGAGGCACTTACGGTTCTTGATCACACCTTTATACTCAATAAAACCCGTGTGGTACGCACTTTGAGTGAAAAAACCCCGCCCCTCTCCAAAACGGCCTTAATCCATGTGGTACAGGGCGAGTATCATACGGAGTATACAGTCTATATCAATCATCATGGCGTTTATCATTGGACTTCCGGTGGTCCATATGAAGATGCAAAGAAGGCTATAGAGGGTGAAGAGTCTATTAGCCCTACTAAAATTGCTGATAGTCTAGAGACTAAGTTAATTAATAGCTCTTTGCCGCTTGTAGTACAACGCCTAGATAATGTTGTTGTGGTTTGGCGCAAAGACGGTGAAGATTTTATCGTAAGCACAGAAGGCGCAACAGAAACTAAGTTTCGTGCTCATAAGGGCGTTACGCAGAAATACGAAGAGCTACCAAGACGCGCGCCTAATGGGTTTTCCATTAAGGTTGCGGGGTCAAAGGATAGCGATTATGACGACTACTATGTGATCTTTGATCACCCCGAAGGCGCGGCGCTTGGCCGGTGGAAAGAAACCGTAGGTGGTGACATTCCCTATAAGCTTGACCCAAGCACCATGCCCCACCTTTTGGTACGCGAAGCGGACGGGAGCTTCACATTCAAGCCCGCTGATTGGGAACCAAGGGGCGCAGGTGATCTCAAAACCAATCCTTGGCCGTCCTTTGTTGACAATACAATAGGCGGCCTTGTCTTTCTAAAAAACCGTCTTGGGTTCTTCTCAAAGGAAGCCGTCACCCTCTCACGCCATGAGTCCTATTTTGACTTCTTCAATGAGAGCGCGCGAACCTCTCTTGATACCGATCCAATAGATGTATCCATTGCCTATGCAGGGATTGCTGATATCCAACAAGCAGTACCCTTTGCTAACGGGTGCTTACTCTTCACCTCGTCTATTCCCTTCATGCTTGGCTCAGGGACAGAACCACTCACCCCAAGTACAGCGCGGATACAGCCGCTCTTTGCCAATCAAAGTTCAGCACTCGTCACACCGCTTTGCCTTGGTACCAAGCTTTATTTTGTCAATGATCTACCTTCGGGAAGTTTTGTCTATGAGTTTGCTTATGATTTAGAAAGCGGCGCAGGGCTTGCCTCCTCTATCACAGATCATGTGCAAGGCTATATTCCACGCAATGTTTTTCTTTTAGAGGGACACGAGGATTTAAAACTCCTAGCCCTTGTCTCTCAAGAAGAGCCAAACGCAATTTATATCTATAAATGGTTGTGGATTGGCCAAGAAAAGGTGCAATCTGCTTGGCAGAAGTGGGCGATCAACGCGCCTATCATTGCCTTAAAATTCTTTGATGAAGACTTAGTCTTAGTCACCAAACAAGGCAACGGTATAGAACTTCTCAAAATCAATTGCCATGAGACATGGACTGATAAGAGGCCATTTGTTTTGCGTCTTGACCGCAGGGTAGAGCAAAACGGCACCTATGATAGCCAAGGGGATTGTACGTGTTTTGAATTGCCCTATCAAGCAGAAGAGGCCGTAGCCTTTGCCGCTTGGCAAGACAATTACGGCTACCCGCTTGCTAAAGTCAAAGCGCAAGACAACCGCTTATACCTTGACGGGAACCTTTCGGGTAAGCCCGTTTACATTGGCTTTCCCTATGAGAGCTATGGTGTTTTATCAAAATTGCATTACCGCTCTACCAACAATCAAGGCGGCTATGGCAATGCTATTGCGGGTACGAATGTTACCCTTGGTGCTTTGACCTTTGAGACGGGCGCAAGCGCGGGGTTAGATGTTGAACTTTTGCGCGCCTATCGCAAGCCTTACACCTATTGCTTTTCTGCTCAACTAAGCGGCACCAAAACCAGCACCTTTGGCCATGTGGTGCTTGGAGAAATCCAAAAGCCAATCTCTATCATGGCGCAAAGCGAAGATGTCACAATCAAATTTGGCCATAAAAGCCCCTATCCCTATAGCCTCCTTTCCTATCGTTGGACAGGAAAGGTATTTTCAATCATCAGTTAGGAACTTCAATGATCAAGCATTTAGATATAAAACCAACAATCCAAACCGACCTTGACGAACTTAACACATTGGCACGTTTTGAAGATAAGCGCGAGGTTGAAGACATAACAGGCCGCCCGCTTATAGATAATCTAGAATACGGGTACCTAAATGCACAACCATGTATTAGCGCGCGCACCTTGGACGGGCAACTCCTTGCCATAATAGGGATTGTACCCGACTCAAAGCTTAACCATGAGATCTATGGGCGTTTTGGGCGTATCGCTATGGTTGGCACACAAGCCTTGCCCCGCCATAGAACCGCCGTGTTAAGGGGCAGTCAAGCCTATCTCAAGACTTTAGAAAAAGACTATGACTTTCTGCATAATGTGTGTGACGCCCGCAATAGCTTGCATATCAAATGGCTAAAATGGCTTGGGTTTAGCGTAGGTGAGACGCACTTTCCCCATGGCGCGCGCCAAATCCCCGTCCATTATTTCTACAAGAGGTGTTATTAATGTGTGAGTTTGCAGGAGCGAGCGCGGTTGCTAGCATTGCATCTGCAGCCGTAGGCCTTTTGGGTGTGCAACAACGCTACGAGGGTCAAAAGCGCGCCTATGAAGAGAAAATGGAAGCGTTTAAACAAAACGCAATCAATGCATCTCAGGCAACAGAAGATCAATATTCCAATCTAGGCACCAAAGCCATTCAAGAGGATATGAGTATTGCGCAACAGCAATCTGCAAACAAACTTGCCGAGGCGAGAGCGATTTCGCAAGGCGAGGTTGCGGCATCAGAGGGTGGTGTGAGAGGCAATAGTGTTGGTCATGTTTTGAATGATATCTATCGCCAAGCAGGAAACAATCAAACAACCCTTGATAGCAACCAAAGGATGATGCACGACTATTTACAAGGAGAGATGAAAGCCGCCCTATATAGCGGTCAAAATCAAATTAACTCTTTAGCTATCCCCGAAAAGCCAAGCCTTTTAGGCGCCTTCCTTGAGGGCGCAGGGGTAGGTCTTAATAATTATAACGATTATCTAGACAGAAAAGCAAGGTATAGGCGCTAACACGCCCTATACCCCCCCGCCTTATTCCCAAACAATTTACATAGGATATTCCATGAGTACACGACTTTTTGGTACGAATGTTGATGCTTTGCGTCTTCCAACCATTCCCCTACAGCCCGCAGGTGTTCCTAATCGCCCCACTATCCAACCCCTTAGGCGCGAGGTAGGCGGCAGAGAAAGACAATTCTTTCAAGCCTTATCGACCCTTAATCACAACTTGAATGCTTATATAGATAGATACGAAGACGAAAGGCAAAATCCCTATTCCGAAGAGAATATGAAGGCTTTAGCCAAATTACAAAGCATGAGCCCACAAGAGCTCAAAGCCGCCTCTCTTGAAAATAGCACCAGTGGTATTTGGGTACGCGAGCAACTGAACAATAGGTTACTAGCAGATAATGCCCTTAATGAGTTCCGTAAAAGCTTTGCCCCGTTAGAGTCACAAAGCTTCGACCCCAAGCAAGGGGGTATAGAGGCCACTTATGATACTATGGCAAAACACTTTGCAGACGGCCTTCCCAACTCTATGGCACAGAACATGTTCTATAGCCAATTACACGAGCACAGAACAAGAACAATCCTTGAATATAACCAACGAAAGAACGAATATGCCAAAGGACAAGTGCTTTCGGTCATTCATGATAGAATAGGTCAAGACGTCCAAGATGCTAGGAAACAAAACCTATCTCCTATAGGCATTGCCCAGCTTATGGTAGAAAACACTTCCAAATATACCTATTCCTATCACATGACTTCACCCGAGCGAGACAGTTTACTCCTTAATCAGGTACAAGACTTGCTCAAGGAAGGACATATAGCAGAGGCTAAGGCCGTCCTTGATCACCCCCTTACAGATGATGAAGGTAAGTTGAGTGTACCTCTTGGGCAGAATGTACAATATGAACACTATACCGGCCCTCTCTATGGCGCAATTCACGCTAAGGAAGCTTTAGATACACATCAAAAAGCCGAACAAGAAGCGTTTAACAAAACCCTTACCTATCTACAGCAAGGGGGCGACGAGAATAGGATAGAGCCCGTTTCAATCCCTAATGAGAAAGGCACGGGGTTTGACAATCGCTCCCCGCAATACTTACGTGACGGCGCTATAAAAAGTTTTGAAGACGGTGTGGAAGCAAAAACCAAAGAAAGGCTAGCCGCTGGTGTTTCTTTAGAAGACGCCCAAAAGGAAGCCTTTATCACCCGTTGGGATTTTTATAGCCACACAGGCCTTCTTAGTAAAGATTGGCAAGGGCAATTTAGCGGCCTTCTAACAAAAGTAAACGCGGCAAAGAATGATGCAAGCGAAGAAGCGTTCGCGCCCCTTATTCAAAAATTCGAATTAGCGCGCGATATAGGTAGTCTTGATGAAAGCTACCTAAGACGGTTAGCCCCCAATGACGCTACATTCAATTTTCTTAAGGGCTATATCATAAACCGCACGAATTCTGATCTAACCCCTAAGGAGGCTATAATGGCCGCTAGCGATTGGGAAAATAAATCAGAAGCTGAACGCAGAGATCTTAGGGTTAAGCCGGAAGAAAGCGCCAAATTAGTACAAGATATAGCCAATGGAAGGGGTGTAAAAAGTTCTTCCACAGGCCTTGATACGACTTCACGTCTTAATTACGCAATCATTAATAAACTTGTACAGTCAAACGTAGAACACGGGGGGTCTTATGGTGCTATAAAAGAAAAAGTTACAGCACAGATCAATCATTTACCCGTATATAATGGTGTGCTTATTGCTAACTCCCAATCCGTACCGCGTGAGTATTTCAAAGTACTAGATAGGGTAGTTGAGGCAAGCGTTCAGGAAGCCACAAAAGAAAGGCGTGTTAATGCAGAAGGCAAACCGCAAGTATCCTTGGATAGGCTTTATGTTGCGGGTGACGAAAATCAGGGTTTTTATGTCCATGATATGGATACGGGTGCACAAATTAATGTCACTCCTATTACAAAGAGCGATCTACGCGATGCATTTCAGAAAGCTTCTTATGAAGAAGATCTAAAGGCGGCTAAAGTTTGGCAAAGACAAGAAGCACTTAAGGATCTTGATTTTATGGATCGTATGGGACTTGCTTATAATGCAATGTATACACCCGTCGAACTTCAAGATAAGCTAGCAGGTAATCTTGTTAAAAACCCAAAATCCGACAAAGACCTTGTCAAAGAATACAGGGAAGAACCGCTAAAGAGGGCACAAGAAGCCAAAGTCATAGCAGATAAGGCTAAGAAGGTAGACGATCTTCAAAAGCAATACATGGTAGAAGGCCGACTACCTTCCTACTTAGCGACTCAACAACATAAAGCACAGCACGAGCGCACACGCCTAAAATTACAAGAAGCTATAAAAGAGCTAAACAAAGTTCAAAAATAAGCTCTATGCAATAAGCGCAGGAGGGTTCTAACCCCTCTTGCGCCTTTTTTAATCCCCCTATCAAACAGGAATATAATATGGACGACAGAGTTAAACACGCGCGCGACTTTTTCATAGGAAAAGGTTGGGCACCCCACCAAGCCGCCGCCATTGTAGGTAATTTCATAGCTGAAAGCGGCCTTGACCCAAATGTCATAGGTGACCAAGGCAAGGCTATTGGGATTTCGCAATGGAACAACCGCGCCCCAGCGCTTTTGGCCTATGCCAACGAGAAGGGCAAGGATTGGCGCGATTTTGATCTTCAATTAGAATTTGCCCAACATGAACTAGAAACCACCGAGCACAAAGCAGGGGTAAAACTCCAACAAGCTAAAAATGTGCAAGAAGCTAACGACGCTGTGATTGGCTTTCTTAGGCCGCAAGGCTCTAATAAAGGCGCAGAATACGCTATGCATTATGACAAAAGGCTTGGTTATTCTGAACATATTTACCAAGACTTCGGCGGCGTTCTACCCACTAAGGAATATTTACCACCAGTAGAAGAGCTTTTCCCAGCGCGTGTAGGGGAAATTCGCCATACGTTTATTCGCTCACCCGACGCCCCTACTGGTGCACCCGAGCCTTTTAACCCCTACGCTATCCCCCCTTCTATGGGCTTTTGGGAGAGTGTTAAGAACGGACTCCTATACGACAATACCCTAGCCCATTATGCACATGGCGCTTGGGACAGTGTGCTATCCTATGATTGGAACGACCCACATTTCAAATTTAAAGAAGGCAAGCTAGAAGAGTTAAAAAGCCGCTATCCCGAAGATTATCACGCTTTTATTGCTTCCGCTACTTCCCAAAAGTGGTTGGACTATGCCTTAGACTATATAGACGCAGATCTTTATAGAAAAAGGCGCTATGAGGCTAGCGGTAGGGATGCAACGGCGGGTTATTTCATAGGGGAAGCTATCCCCGAGGCTCTTATGCTTCTTCCCTTTGGTTGGGCGGGGCGTGGTCTTCAAGGGGCGTCCTTCCTAACCCGTGTTGCAGGGGAGGCCGCGCTTAATGCAGGAGCCGAAGGCATACTGAGTTACGGCGCTAAAAAAATGTTTAATGAACCTAACGCGCACCCTTTAGAGGACGCCATAAGCGCAGGGGTTGGTACAGCCGTTTTCATGGGAGTACACGCTGGTACTTCCGGACTCATAAAGACGCTAGGACGAAACTCAAAGACCGCCCCTACTGCTGAACATATGCTTAGCGCGGTGCAATCTGAGGGGAACCCTACAGCCCCGCTTAGCACAGCAGAAAGCCCAACAGAGTTTCCCCATAGTCGTAGCGCCTTCATGAATATAAACGATGAAGATGTAGGCAAAGGCTTTGGTGGTGTCTTACGTCAAGATATCACAGGGCAAGGAACAACATCAAAAGTACCCCAAGAGCGTATGATTATGGCTAATTTAGCTGATGAAACCGCGGGGTTTACCAATTTTGATGCCACACCCGATAGCGCCGCTACCCGCAAGAGCGCTCTCATTCGCGAAACAAGGCCAAAGTGGAGGCTTTCCTATGATAAATCTTTAGAAGGATACCTAAATAGTTTTGGTTTCAAGGGCTGGAACATACAAACTAAAGCTGAGGCCGCTTATGAGTTCTCAAGAAACGTCATGGCAGAACTCCATAACCCCAATAGTTCCCCTAACCCGCACGTAAAGGCCGCCGCAGGAGCCATACGCCCCATTCTTGAAGACTTGGGCGCACAACTGCACGAAGAAGGGATCATTGGTGACCTTATTCAAGGAGGTTATGCCCCGCTTATCCCCGATAAGAGGCACGTTCGTTGGTTTCATGCCAACGTTGAAGAACAATCAGTGGTCGAACTCTTGGCTGATGCCTTCCAAAAGCGTAACCCCGAACTACCAAGGGATTTAGCCCTAAAAGGGGGTAAGGCCTATTTTACTAACCTACACCCCGCCTCTTACAACCTAAAAAGAGATATGGGTATGCAGTTTATGGAGGCCAATAAGGAGGACTTTATCAAGGCCGTTCAAGCTGATAGCGCCTATAATGGTGGTGTCACCCGTGAACAAGCCGAACAACTCTACGAAACTATGGAACGTGTCATAGGCAAGACAACCAAAGAGAAAGGAAACTATCGTCACGCAAAAAGACGCTCACTACTGGACTATAATCACGAAGGAACCATTCGCTTAAAAAATGGGCAAACCATGCCTTTAAAAGTGTATGACTTCTTTAATCAAGACGCCGTAGCGGTCATGGAGCAATACACTTCATCAGCCGCAGGGCGCTTAGCCTTGGCAAGAACACTCATCAAAAACCCACAAACGGGAGAGATTGCCCTTAATGGTATTCGCAATGATGCAGACTTAGAGCGGGTTAAACATTGGCTCTCAGATGCTTATAAAGACTATTATAGAAAGGAGAGTTTCGACTATACCAACAAGCTAAACAACGCCTTAGCCAATATAGAGTTTCTCTATAAACGCCTCCTTGACATTCCGTTAGAAGGGCACGACACATGGCTTGCAAAGGCACTGCAAAGGGCGCGTACCTATAACTTTATTCGCCTTATGTCAAATATGGGGCTCAACCAACTTCCCGAAGTAGCTAAAACAATCACCGTTTTAGGGGCAACGTCCATTCTACACCCCGCTCACATGGTGAAAAGCCTCGTTAACCTTGTCTCAGGCAATAGAGTGTTTGCAAATGCACTCACTGATGAGATCTCAGAAATGACAGGGCTAGGCTTGATGCATTTACGCCATAGCCCACACGCGTTAGGCGCCGCCTTGCAAACTTCTAAGGATGTAGCCGCGACCCTTGGGCAAAAGCTTGATCACGCTTTGGGTTTAGGGGCATTAACTACCTCTCACCTATCGTTTATGGACGCCATTACCAATGCCCAACAAAAAATGGTCATAACGCAGTTCAATTCTAAGCTAGCAAAAATGGCTAAGAAACTCAAAACCAGTGAAGGGGTATTTGATCTCTCAAAAATGGACGCTTTAGATAAGGCGCGTTGGGCAACCCTAGGTATGGGTAAGGAAGATCTAGAACCCCTTCTCCAGCATATGGACGCTTTCGCCTTATATGACGGAAATAAGCTTACAGATCTGCAATTTTCGAAATGGGAACCACAACTTGTCTCTAAATATAAGCTCTTTCTCAATCGTGCTACCAATAAGATTGTACAAGAGAACGACATAGGCGCCTTGTCTAAGTGGATGCATAATCCCCTTGCACAAATGTTTCTACAGTTTCGTACCTTCACCCTAGGGGCGTGGTCACATGCCCTCCTATGGCAATTTAACCATATGAGGCTTTATGCTAGGTATCCCCACCTTATCATGACCAATCCTTCGCTTTTTGTTGGTGTAATGGCAGAGACGTTCTTTGGTGTAATAGCACAGCTCATTCATGACGCTTCTAACTTAACCACAGAAGAAGGCAAAGAGCGGTTTATGGCTAACCTAAAAGACCCCGCTTACCTATTGAGATCAGGCTTTGGACGGGCTTCAATGGCCTCTATCTTACCAACACTTTATGACACAGCAGTACCTATTATCCCCTTTGCACATCTAAAGCCCCAATTTAGTAACGTACGTAGTTCGGGGTCGTCCATGTCGGCACTTTGGGGTAGTCCAACGGTCGACCTTATGAACAGTGCATCAACCATTTTTAAGACAACCGCCGACGGCGCTACAAGCGATAAAGGATTTACGCAAAGTCAAATCAAAGCAATATTTCGGCTCCTTCCATGGGGCAATTCCCTACCGCTCATAGCGGGTATAAACGGTCTTATTGAAGACCATCCACACCATTAATTCAAAGTAAAGGACACCATGAATAAATCAAAAGTTACTTATAAAGCGGACGGTACTACCAAGGCTTTTACCGTTTCCATGCCGTACTTGCGGCAAAAACATATCATTGTTGAAGTGAACGGGGTACAAAAGCCCTATCGTTGGCTTAATGACACAAAAATAGAGCTAGCAACCGCCCCCGTTTCGGGGGCTTTTGTTACTATCATTCGGCAAACACCAACCGAACCTCTTTACATAGTTGAAAACAACCGCCCAATCCCCGCCTTCTATATCAATGAATTAACCCAACAGGCGATTTATGTTGCTGAGGAAAACCGCGGTGAACAGGGTGTAAAAGGTGATAAGGGAGACCGAGGTATACAGGGTATTCAAGGCGTGAAAGGCGATAAGGGCGACCGTGGTATACAAGGTATCCAAGGCATAAAAGGTGATAAGGGCGACCGTGGTATACAAGGTATCCAAGGCGTGAAAGGAGATAAAGGCGACCGCGGTTTACAAGGTATCCAAGGCGTAAAAGGTGATAAGGGCGACCGTGGTTTACAAGGTATCCAAGGCATAAAAGGTGATAAGGGCGACAAAGGCGACCGCGGTTTACAAGGTGTCAAAGGAGATAAGGGCGACAAAGGCGATAAAGGAGAGCAAGGTCTTGTCAGTGAGGCCTATGTGCAATTTATTGTAGAACGACACATAGAACGTATCATAGAAGCGCTTCCCAAACCACCTCCACCAGCGCCGCGCCCCACACCACAACCAGAACCCCCACCTATTCCCGACTATACACCGTCAGATGAGAAGCCCGATATAGAACTCAAATATACGCAGAGTGGCCGTATTGAATGGCCTAAAGATATCAAAGATACAAGTCTTGTGGAGGTTTGGGCTTGGGGCGGTGGTGGTGGTGGTGCTTACAGTAGCCATACTAATCGCTCTGAAGGAGGAGGAGGAGGTGGTGGTGGTGGTGGTGAATGTGTCATCAAGAAGTTTCTTAAGAAAGAATTAGAAGACCAAGACGCCTTTATAATTGGCAACGGGGGCCATATAAGCGGAGATGGTGGCGACACCATGCTTGGCGGTGACCTTGTTATATTAGCCCGCGGCGGTGAGGGAGGTGGTGGCAATGGTGGTAAGGGAGGTGGAGGCGTAAAGGGTGGTACCTCTTATCAGTTAGCGTCTTCTTCTGCTTATGGTGGCGGTGGTGGAGCCTTTAGAGGAGGCCAAGGTGGAGCGTCCATTTACGGCGGCGGTGGCGGCGGCGGTGGCGGCGGCACTGCATCATATGACACATTTTATAACCCCAAAGGAAGTGCTGGAGGCGCTTCCACCTATGGAGGCAAAGGAGGCGCAGGTGGCGATCAAGGTACGCCCGCTAAGCCGCTCACGCCAACTAAACCAGCTAGCCCTGCTGGCAACGGAGACAATGGTGCTGATGGTGAATTTCCAGCTGGCGGCGGTGGTGGCTGTGGCGGCAGCGGCCAAGGCTATAAAGGCATGGGGGATGGCTATAATGGCCTTGGTGGAAAAGGAGCCGCTGGTATGCTCCTTCTCAAAATATGGCTCAACCCAAAATAATAGGAAACACAGCATGTATTACGCAGTTGTAAAAGAGGGCGTGGTGATTAACACAATCGTTGCGCCCGAGAACTACACCTATCCATTCGATGACGGGGAAGCTATTCCCTCTGATAAGGCGGGTATTGGTTGGACGTATAAAGACGGCCAATTCACCCCGCCAACACCACTAGAAGAACTATCAAAGGAACCTAAAGGAGATCTCAAAGAAGAACTCTTAGTTGAACCTAAAGAACCAACAGAAGAACCCAAAGTAGACCAAGCGTCCTAACGTGTTCCTCTAAAATCAATTTTAACCTATCTAAAACGGTCATAGAAGCGCTTTTAATGTCTTTTGGTAGTTAACACCGCCAAAAGCAAAACGCCTCTCTATGGCCGTTTATATGTAAAAACAAAATAAGGATATCATGAACACATTCCCTCCACCCACAGACACGCCTTTTAAAGACAGTGTAGATCTAATCGTAGCCGGAGGCGCCTTGTATAGCCCGCTTTGGTTGCCTTGGTTGTTGACAGTCTCACATACAATGGCACTTTTATTACAGATACTTAGCATCATTTGGCTTATCATACGCCTTGGGTCATGGTTTAAAAGACGTCGACGCAAAAACAAGAAAAACAGGAGTAGTAATGATGACTGAAAACACACAAAAAGCTAGTCTTGACCTTCTAGAGCGCCTCCATAATCTCATAGCAAAAGACATGCTAGCAAGACTAGAAAGCGGCGAATGTGAGGCCAAGGATTGGGCGGTTATTGTCAAGTTCCTAAAGGATAACGGTATTGATATGGCCTTTGATCAAAGCCAAGATGCCACAGAGAACTTAACAAGAACCATGGAAGAAGCCGAAAGAAGCTTAAGGAGTATGTTAGTGAACTAGAGGAGGACGGGGGGGGAGGATTTACTTAATAGTGTTATAATAGTTCATAAAATCATCAAAGGCTTTATCAGCCTCCTCTTCAGTCTTTGAATTTCTTAAGCGCACTATCTCCTTAGGAGCTATTGTTTCTAATTCTTGTTGAAAAAAGTCTAGTTGGATCTTTAAATTATGCCAATCTTCCCCCTTTTCTTTGGCATAAGCCTTAAGCTCAGGGACTCGTTTATTCCAATGCGCTATGCCTATATCTTGGTTATAGTCATCAGGGTACCATTTGCTATTAAACATTCTATTATCATTATCAAACGTTGTACCATCTAGAAAAAGTCCACTTAAAATTGCCGGAATTTGGTAAGGCAACCAATTTTTTTTAAAATAAACGCGTGCTAATCGAATACGCTTATATAATTTTAAATCAGATCTATTCCTTTCTAACTCAATCTGTAGAGAAAGAAGATTCATACGAATTGTATAAATATCATTATCAATTTTACTATCAGTGTTCTTATACCAAAAGTAGTTTAGATTATATTCAATTCTAGATAAGCTATCTTGTATGCTATATATCATTGAAAGAAACTTTTCTCCATCTATTATTCCTAGATAGCTTTCACTTTCAAAGTGTCTCAACTGCTCTCTTGTGAAATTAATATCCTTATCAATAGCGCTTAATTCTTCCTTCACATCAGCCCCCGCTGGTACACAGAACAAAACCATGCACAGCCCAAACGCGGCTAAAACCTTCCCTATTCTCATCCCAAAAATCCCCATCAGTCCACTTCCCCTAACATTTAACCCAAGGAGGATTACAGAATATGCACAAAATAAGCAACCCAAAAGAAGATTTTAGAGTGTTTCTATTCTTCGTTTGGAAGCATCTAAACCTACCACCGCCTACACGATCACAGTATATCTTAGCAGAATGGCTAGCCAACGGCTCTAATCGTCTTGTTATTCAAGCGTTCCGTGGTGTTGGTAAGTCTTTCGCCGCCGCCGCCTATGTTTGCTGGAGACTTCTCAACGACCCCCAAATTAAAATCATGGTCGTATCAGCCTCTAAAAGCCGTTCTGATGACTTCTCAAGCTTTGTTTTAAAATTAATTGATCAGATGCCCCTCTTGCAACATTTGCGGCCAAGAGACGGTCAAAGGTCTTCCAAAATATCCTTTGATGTTGCCCCTGCAACGGCTGATCAGTCACCTTCGGTTAAATCTGTAGGCATCACAGGCCAATTAACCGGCTCTCGTGCTGATCTGATTATTGCTGATGATATAGAGGTAACAGGCAACTCTGCAACACAGATGATGCGTGATAAACTCAAAGAACTTGTCAAAGAATTTGCCGCCGTCCTTAAGCCGCTAGAAACCTCTAAAATCATCTATCTAGGCACACCCCAAACAGAACAATCAATCTACAACGCCCTACCCGAACGCGGCTATGAGATACGTATCCTTCCCGCAAGATACCCTACAGAAAAACAACAGATGCGTTACGGTGCAAAGCTTGCTGAACACCTTGTCCAAGACTTAGTAAAGAACCCCAAATTAGTAAATCAACCGGTTTGTAAACGCTTTGGCTCTCACATACTCCTTGAGAAAGAAGCCGAATACGGCCGCGCGGGCTTTGCCTTGCAATTCATGTTAGACACAAGTCTTGCAGATGCCGACAAATATCCCCTTAAGTTGCGTGATCTTATCGTCATGGATACCGACCCCAAATTAGCCCCCGTAGAGCTTGCTTGGGGCAATGACCCCTCTCTTTGCCTCTCAGAGGTACCAACAGTAGGCTTTGACGGCGATAGGCTCTATAGGCCGTTTATGGTGTCTAAAGAGCATTGGCAACCCTATACGGGCTCTATCATGGCGATTGACCCATCAGGACGGGGTGAGGATGAAACCACCTATGCCATTGTCTCTATGCTTAATGGACGACTCTTCTTGCTGGATGCAGGAGGCGATAGACGGGGCTATGAAGAAGACGTCTTAGAAAGACTAGCCCACACAGCTAAGCAATATAGCGTAAAAGAAATCATCATAGAACCTAACTTTGGTGACGGTATGTTTAACAAATTGCTTACACCGGTTATGCAAAGGATCTATCCATGTAGGATTAGGGATAGTGTTCGTTCCGTTGGTCAAAAGGAGCGACGTATCGTCGACACTTTGGAACCCGTGATGAACGGCCATAGGCTGGTAGTTGACCGTAGTTTGATTGAACGAGACTTCAAGTCAACCCAAACATACGCCATAGAGCAACGAAACCGTTACCAGCTTTTCTACCAAATGACCCGTATCACCCGTGATAGAGGATCTTTGATGAAAGACGATAGGCTAGATGCCTTGGCTATTGCCGTCCATTATTGGACAGATGCCATGGGAAGAGACACCCAAAAGGCCGCCGAACAATCAAGACAGAAGATCATAGAAGAGCACATTCGGAAGATGAGAGCCTTCACCCCGTTTGGCAAAACCAAGCGTCCTACATTGGTGTACGACCCCTTGGCTTGAGTATACAGATTAGAATAGCTCTATTTGGCTCATAGAGGCTCATACAGCGGCGTTTAGTGGTCTTTTGGTCAAACCATCAAAAGAGACTAAACGCCTCTTGTAGGGCGTCCTAGAAGGTTTTGGAGGTTAAACCTTCCGGACGACTTCCCGTAGACAAAATTAGACAAAAAATCAGGCAAAATCAATCATTGAATTATTGTGTAAAATCAAATGGTTAGAATTAGGGTACCCTTACGGAAGAACCAAACCCAAAAATGAACCAAACGAAACTAAACAATGAACTAAACATAAACTAATAGATAACCTATAGCTAACTTAAGTTATAATATAAGTTAAGTTATAGATTACATAAAGGTTATTATAGATACCTTAAGTTTCTATAGGCTATCTATTAGTTTACCTTTAGCTAGCTTTAGTTAAACATAAGTTTAATTGTAAATTATTACTATGGTTATAAAGGCTGATAAAGGCGTGAGTAAACACATGCCTACTCCCGACTCACTTAAAAAATCTCTATCAAAAATTAGCTTACAAGTTCCTTTCCTTGATAAGCTAAGTCATTCCTTACAAACTTGCTAAACCTCCGTTAAGCCCTAGGTTTGTAAGGAATGTATCAACCCGTGGTAGGCGCAGAGACTGTCGACTACCCGTCCTCCAACACATGTTAGCCTCGTCGTTTCATAGGCTAACATGTGTTGGACTTCATCTCGACCCTAAGATGCTGAACGGGGATTAGGGTGGTTTAAAAATTACCAAAAAATTTGAAATACCCAATCAATCAAATAGAGCGCGCGTATCCCCCCGTATGGTTGGGCTATGAGACTTAATTTGTGAGTCGTGGTCACATCTTTAGTCACACGCGTACACTAACTCATTGGATTTCCTTGTAAAAAATAAAATGTAATAATATAAAATAGAGAAATCAGGCCTTTTTTAGGTTGGTTTCTCTATTTTTTTCGTAGTCTTATGTTTTTCTTTGTTCCTCTTTTGTTTTTAACTTATTGCTGTTTGAAAATAATTTCATAATCTTCATTTTTCCTGTTGACAAGATAAAAATATCAATGATAGCCATTAGGGCAATCGTTAATTCGATTTGTTCTTTGACAATTGAATATTCTTCTTATGCATGGATTGTTTTAACTTTTCCAGCAAAAGAGGGGCGTTAGCTACATGACGCGCAGTCCAAAATGTAGCCGTCCTGCACACGCAGGGCGCACCTAAGGTGTTCCTTTGAACGCCTTTGGTGTGTTCTGTAGTCTTCTCATCAACGGCCTAAGCTAGCCTTAGGTCACCTCTAGAACACAAGTTCAACAATCCACCAACCGAAAGGAAATGAAAATGCAACAACTCATTCACATTCAATCAAAGACCTTCAACAACACTGCAGTGCAAACGGTCAACGCACGTGAACTCCACGCCTTTTTGAAAATTGGTAAGGACTTTAGCACTTGGATAAAAGCCCGTATTCAACAGTACGGTTTTGAGGAAAACGAAGACTATTTTTTAACGTTCCCCAAAATTGGGGAGCGTCAAAATGTGGTTTTAAAGGAGTATCACCTAACCCTCGACGTAGCGAAAGAGCTGTCCATGGTTGAGAAAAACGAACGCGGAAAGCAAGCCCGCCAATATTTCATAGAATGTGAACGCCGCCTAAAGGCCTTACAACCAAACTACGATCAAATAGACTATTCTAGTCCACGAGTCCTTCTTGGTGTCTTTACGCACCTACGCGACGAGAACCAACAACTCAAACTGGAGAATATTCACAAACAGGAAATCATAGAAACCTTAGAGCCAAAGGCAGAAGCCTTGGACAAGCTAGCGAACTCTAACGGCCTTTTTACGCTCTATGAGGCGGCCAAAAATTTAAAGGTAAGACCTAAATTCCTTACTAGCTATCTTGAACACACAAAATGGGCGTATCGACACAAGAAAGGCGCACCACTGATCCCTTACCAAGACAAAATCCAAAGTGGTTTTTTAGAAACGAAAGTTACCTCCTTATGGATTTATGGAAGCAATAAAACAGTAACATCAGTACGTATCACCGCTAAAGGCCTTGCAAAGTTAGCCACCGAACTCTCTACGGTGCACTAAGTCGTTGTAATCAATCAATGGTGTATCCACAACCACTCTTATTCAATTCGCGCAAGGCCGCGCTAAAGGCCGCTAAACAGCTAATTCCACATGCACCAATAAAGGTCGTACCAGCACGAATAAACGACCAAACAACGCAAGACGTCACGAAAGGCTTTTTCGTTAAGATCATTGGTGAAAAGCCTAATCAATATTCATACCTCTAAACAGAAGAAAGGATTTTTCATGAATTCTCTCACTAAAAGAGAAAATTTTTGGATTATGGTTCTTGCGGGTTTTTGCACAATGCCCCTTATTTTAATTGCTGTCGTCTATCCTACAGTACTTATGCTAAAGTTAATCATTTCCACCGCTTTTGGTCTTGAAACCCATAAGCCAACCACAGCACACAAAACCCCAACAACCATTGAAGAAGTTATTAAGCAAGATAAAGGCAAAGCGAGCGATTGTCTTTATTAAGGCGTCCTTATAGCGCGCCTTAATACACCTAACCACACAACTTAATCAGTACACAAAAGCCTATGCCTAAAGCATGGCTAAAGGCTCTTTGTGTCTAACGAAAGGTCTAAAACAATGGACAAGAAATACCAACTTACGAACGAAACAAGAGAAATCGACGGCCATACACTCTACCGTATCGAAGCCTTACGCGACTTTGACGATATCAAAGTAGGTGATTTAGGAGGCTTTATAGAAAGCGAGGATAACCTAAGCCATGAGGGTAATTGTTGGGTAGCAGATGATGCATGTATTTATGATGATGCATGTGTTTATGATGATGCAAAGGTCATAGACAATGCTTATGTTTCGGATAACGCGAGGGTTTGTGGTGATGCAACGGTTGCTGAAAACGCACGTGTTGAAGGTGACACGTGTGTTAGAGGAAAAGCACGTGTTGAAGGTAACGCGATCATTACACATAGCGCTCTGGTCGAAGGGAGCGCGCTTGTTGGAAACAGAGCATGTATCGAAGGCGGCGCGCGGATTTCAGAAAGTGCTCATATTGGAGGTAACACGGTTGTTACAGGTTGCGTAGAACTAGGCGGCTACACAGAAATCGACAGTGGAATTTTAGACCAAGCCTCCTAATCAAACCAATTAACAGAGCACACAAAGAGCTTATGCCTAAAGCATGGCTAAGGGCTCTTTGTGTCTAACGATAAGGACTAAACTAATGGACAAGAAATACCAACTTACGAATGAAACAAGAGAAATCGACGGCCATACACTCTACCGTATCCAATTACTACGTAACTGGGGAGGTTACACAGTTGGTGAGTTAGGCGGCTTTATAGAGAGCGAGGATAACCTAAGCCATGAAGGCGCTTGTTGGGTAGCAGATAATGCTTGTGTTTATGACGATGCAAGGGTCACGCAAAACGCGTATATTGCGGACTATGCTAGTGTCTCAGGCAGTGCTCATGTTTCAGGTAGTGCAAGGGTTCTTAATTATGCATTAATAACAAATCAAGCTCAAGTGCAAGAAGACGCGTTTATTAAAGAAGCTGGACGCGTTTCAGGCAATGCGCAGGTTTCAGGTAACGCTTATGTTAAGGGTCATGCACATATTACAGGCCATGCACGCGTTGCAGGTGCGGTTAAAGTTGACGATGATGTGTTAATCACAGGTTACGCAAACTTAACTGGAGATCTAAAAATAGGCGGCAACATAGTAATCGCCCGCGGTATTTAGACAAAGCCTCCTAATCATACAATTAACAGAGCACACAAAAGCCTATGCTTTTAGCATGGCTAAGGGCTCTTTGTGTCTAACGATAAGGACTAAACTAATGGACAAGAAATACCAACTTACGAACGAAACAAGAGAAATCGACGGCCATACACTCTACCGTATCAAAGCCTTACGCGACTTTGGTGATATCAAAGCAGGTGATTTAGGCGGTTTTATAGAAAGCAAACGCAACTTAAGCCATAAAGGCAATTGTTGGGTAGCAGATAACGCGTGTGTTTTTGACAGAGCATGGGTTTGTGGTGATGCAGTCATTACAGGCTATGCGCTAGTTACAGGCGAAGCGCTTGTTTCAGGCAATGCGCAGGTTTCAGGTGATGCGTGTGTTTCAGGCAAAGCACATGTTACAGGCAATGCTCAGGTTTCAGGCAATACATATTTTTTAGGCAACGCGCAAGTTTCTAGCTACGCAGATATTTGTAAAGACACAGTCATCACAGGGGAATAGGTATGAGAAAGAAATATGAACTTACCGACGAAACAAGAGAGGTAGACGACCGTACCCTCTACCGTATCCAAGCCTTACGCGCCTTTGGTAATGTCAAAGCCGGTGATAAGGGCGGCTTTATAGAGACCGAAGCCAACCTAAGCCATGAAGGTAATTGTTGGGTACTTGATAATGCATGTGTTTATGACGAGGCAAGAGTCACGCAAAACGCGTGTATTGCGGACTATGCTAGTATCTCAGGCAGTGCTCGTGTTTCAGGCAATACGTGGATTTCAGGTGATGTAGTGGTAGGGGGTTATGCTCATGTAGGAGAAGATGCCTACCTTACTGAGAAAGCGCGTATCACAGGAAATGCATGTATTTTAGGTGACGCGTGGATTTGTGGTAACGCGTGGATTTCTTTCAATGCACACGTCTTAGGAGCGGCGAGTGTTTCTGATAATGCACGTATCACAGATAATGCGCGGGTTTCAGGTAATGCATGTATTTTAGGCAACGCGCTAATCTCAGGCGAGGCTTGCGTTTCAGGTACGGCGAGTGTTTCTAACAACGCGTGTATTTTCGGCAATGCCCGTGTTTCAGAAAATGCTAAAGTTTTCGGCAACGCGCTAATCTCAGGCGACGCAATAATCAATGGAAACATGCAAGTTTCCGGTGACACGGTAATCACCGGCGCCCTTACCGGAAAAGCGGCATGATTACAATCTATAGCAAGCCAAATTGTGTCCAATGTACAGCAACTTATCGTGTTTTGGATAAGCACAATATATCTTATATAGTCGTTGATATATCAGAAAATAAAGATGCACAAACACTTGTGGAAAGCTTAGGTTATCGTCAAGTACCCGTTGTATTTCTTGATAAAGATAACCATTGGGCAGGTTTCAGGCCGGACAAAATAGCGGCCTTGAGTCGACCTAACGAATAAGGGGGGATCTAGTTTTGATTTATCAATAGGAAATGGAGGACTCAATACATGGTCAAACAAAGAGGCAAGTCTTGGCAAGCCGATGTACGCGATAAAAGCGGTAAGAGACATAGGCCAACTTTTAAAACAGAATTGGAGGCTACTACATGGGAACATAACGCACGTCTAGCTGTCTCTATGGGGCTAGCACCTCCAACTGCACCAGCTCTCAAAAAGACAAGAAAAAGTTATCTTGCGCCTAATAATTTGCGGGTTTTAGGTAACCTTTTTGAGTTCGTATGTCGTACCGAATGGTCGACTAAGCGTTCAGCACGTATATTAATCATTCATGGACGGTATATATGTGAGTATTTCGGTTACCAAAAGGACATAGCGGAAATAAGCGCAAGTGATATAACCGAAATGAAAATGAAGTTTACAAGCCAAAAGTTAAGCACTTCAACAATCAATTCGAAACTTTCGGCACTCTCTAAAATGCTAAAGGTTGCTCTTGATCATGAGGTGATAACCAAACTACCTCGTCTTACATGGTACCCAATTGTTAAGACACGCTTTCGCTATTTAGAGGAGGACGAAGAAGCAAACATATTGGAATATTTCCAAAGCAATAACCTACCACTCATGCATGACTTTACAGCACTTTTGTTAGACACTGGAGCGCGGTGTTCTTCTGAAATGTTACGCGTAAAGTGGAAGGATTTTGGTGAGGATTTTAAAAACGTAACCTTTTGGCACACGAAAACCAATAGACCGCGTACCATACCCCTTACTAGCCGTAGCCGCGCTATCCTTGAGAGGCTTTCGAACAGTAAAGGAAAACGTTCACGACCTTTTGAAGACTTGACAGAAAAGCAAGCCCGTATAGAATGGCGCAGGATGTGTGATAACCTCCAGCTATTGGATGTTACTTTCCATACCTTACGGCATACGTGTTGTACACGCTTAGTAAAGCGCGGTGCAGATATACGTCGTGTTATGGAATGGCTAGGGCATACGAATATAAATACGACTATGCGCTATATGCAACTTAAGCCTAGTGCTTTAGAGGATATTGTACATCTTTTAGAGGTAGCATAACAGAAAGGAGTAAATACCTTTCCGTAGGCGTTACTGAGAACTAAAGTGGTAAATTTTGTGTCCTCACTTGTGACCATATTATTTTTAAATGGTATCAAAATTAGGACACAAAATCCTTGAAATTCAGGGTTTTTCTTTTGGTAGATATTAGCATTATAGCTGCCTATCGTCGCTTTGCTGGGGGTGTTTACGCTCTTTGGTATCCCCTTAAACATTATCAAGAAATTCGCTGTTTTTTAGATGCCCTTTATAAGACGCAAATCCCCAAAATCTTGCGTCTTGAGCTTGCAATACGCACCCCCTCTGAGGGGCCTTCTTTGGATGGTAGCGGTATGATCATCATTAATCCGCCCTATTTACTGCGCAAAGAAATAAATAGTCTTGCCCCGCTTTTACTATCACGCCTTTCGCAAGACCCAGAAGCTAAGTTAACTAACGAATGGATACGCTATGAAAGCTAAAACCATTCTTAATAAGGAGCCAACGCCCAGATCATGTCTTTAGTACAAGGAAAAAATGACGCGATTCTTTGGGATAAAACTGCAAAGAGTCCTGCACTTGCAGGAATTTGCGGCCGCGCGCTCATTCAAGAACTTGTCAAAAATCTGCCTAATAAGCCTGGTGTTTATCGCATGTTTGATCAAAAGGGGGAGGTACTTTATGTAGGAAAAGCCCGTAATTTAAAAAAACGCGTGTCTAATTATGCCCGCGATACCGGCCATAGCCAACGTATCTTACGCATGATCAACGCAACTGCTGATATGGAATTTATCGTCACCCATACAGAAACAGAGGCGCTGCTTTTAGAAGCTAACTTAATCAAGAGGTTACACCCACGTTTTAATATTTTACTACGGGATGACAAAAGCTTTCCCTACATCGCTATTGCTGATAGTCATCGTGCACCAGGTATTTTTAAACACCGCGGCGTGCGAGCAGAAAAGGACACATACTTTGGCCCCTTCGCTTCGACCGCTGCTGTCACTCGCACAATCCATATTTTACAACGAGCTTTTTTATTACGCACCTGTCAAGATTCGGTTTTCAGCAACAGAACCCGCCCCTGTTTGTTATATCAAATCAAACGCTGTTCAGGCCCCTGTACTAATGAAATTAGCGATACCGATTATCAGGCACTTGTCAAAGAAGCCAAAGCATTTTTAGCGGGAAAGAGCCAAATCATTCAAACAAAAATTGCTGCTTCCATGCATGAGGCTGCCAAAAAACGGGAATATGAACACGCAGCCCTTTTCCGTGACCGTTTAAGTGCACTTTCTCAAATCCAGACCCATCAAGGTATTAACCCGCAAACGATTGAAGAGGCCGATGTTTTTGCCATCGCCCAAGAGGGAGGGATGAGTGCGATCCAAGTCTTTTTCTTTCGAGCTGGACAGAATTGGGGCAATCGTTCCTATTTTCCAAAGGTTGATCCCAGCATAGACACAAGCGAAGTCTTGGAAAGCTTCATAGCCCAGTTTTATGACAATAAACCCATACCAAAGTTGGTACTGGTATCTGAACCCATAAAAGAGCAATCCCTGCTTGAAGAAGCCTTACGTTTAAAAAGCGGGCATAAGGTTCAACTTGTCGTTGCCCAGCGCGGCACAAGAAAAATGCTATCCGATCACGCCGCCCATAATGCCCGTGAAGCGTTAGGGCGAAGGCTAAGCGAAGCCACCGCTCAAGCTCAGCTCTTAGTTTTGATGCAGCAAACATTTAATATTAAAAAACAAATACAACGCATTGAAGTTTATGACAATTCTCACATTATGGGAACCAATGCTGTGGGCGCTATGATTGTAGCAGGTCCAGAGGGATTCATGAAAAATCAATATCGCAAATTCAACATCCGTTCTAAGGACATCACGCCAGGCGATGATTTTGGCATGATGAAAGAAGTGCTTAGTCGACGCTTTGCACAGCTTACAAAAGTGCCTCTAGCTTGCATGGCTCCAGACGCAGCAATAGATGCCCCTTTTCCCGAGTGGCCTGATATTTTGCTCATTGATGGTGGAGAAGGCCAGCGCAAGGCTGTACAAGACATTATTGATGCTATAGGAGTGAATCAGCATGTCACGGTGATCGCAATCGCCAAAGGGCCTGATCGCAATGCTGGGCGTGAGCGTTTTTTTCTGGAAGGGCACAAGGATCTTAGCCTCCCGCCCAAAGACCCTGTCTTATACTTCCTGCAGCGTTTGCGCGACGAAGCGCATCGCTTCGCCATTGGCACGCACCGCGCGAAACGCAAAAAGGCTCTTATACAAAACCCGCTGGATGAAATTGAAGGAATTGGACCCGCACGAAAAAAAGCTCTTTTACGGTACTTTGGGAACGCAGCATCGGTACGAAATGCTGGAATAGAAGACTTACGCAAGGTAAAGGGTATCTCTAGCGCTATGGCACGCCAAATCTATGAATATTTTCACGAAAATTAAACTTGTTGGAACGCTTTCACATGCTTAAGAATAATACTAAATGAGAAGCCATAGGATTTAGTGCATGATTAAAAAACACACATTTTCTTTGCCCAATTTGCTTACCTATGCGCGTATCGTTGCAGTTCCTTTGGTAGTTTTGTGCTTCTTTGCAGAAGGGCGGCTCAAATCAAGTGATTCAGCACGCTGGGCAGCAGTGGTTATTTTTTTAATTGCCTCATTCACCGATTTTTTCGACGGCTATTTAGCCCGTATATGGCAGCAAACCTCAAATATAGGCCGTATGCTAGATCCCATCGCTGATAAATTACTCGTTTCTACCTGCTTATTATTACTTGCCGCCGATAAAACCATTGCAAATTGGACCTTATGGGCGGCTATCATTATCCTATGTCGCGAAATTTTAGTCTCAGGCCTTAGGGAATACCTTGCAGAATTGCGTGTGAGTGTACCTGTCTCTCAATTGGCTAAATGGAAAACAGCGATGCAAATGTGCGCTATTGTCTTGCTACTTGCTGGTTCTGCTGGGAATAAAATTTTTCCCTATACGATTACAGCTGGGCGTTGTATGCTATGGGTTTCAGCAATCATTACCTTATGGACTGGGCTTGATTATTTTCGTGCTGGTCTTAAACATGTGATCACTGATGAATAAATTAAGCCATACATAAAAATAGTGATCACTGCGCTGAGCACTACAGAATAAAATAGATAATACAAACAACCATAACAATGGCTTTTTGGAATATAATAAACTATATGTCGATAAAATATTGGTTGAAGTCTATGATGAATTTTATACGCATGCTTCTAATTTTTGTAGGTGCACTAGGAGCAGTGAATGGAGTCGTTCTTGCCAACGACATAACTATCCAAGGAAAAGCTTTTTACGAAAGCCAGGATCCTTCTGCGCTACAGACTAAAACGGCAAAGAAACAGCAACCACCCTATCACGCCGTCCTCATGGTGCAACTAGTTGATACGCAAAGCCCTGGCAATCGCCCCCTTATTGTAGGTGAGATCAGTTTACCTATTACATCTCAAGCGCCTATACCCTTTCAAATCACTATTCCTGATAAAACTCTCATTAGGAATCATCAATATGCTTTGCAAGCTCGTATTATGGTAGGGGATGTATTGTGGTTTGTCAGCGATAAACGTAGCCCTGTAGATTGGCATGATCTTAGAAAGTCCTATCCAATTAGGTTAGAGGAGGTTATCCAACCCTTTCGGAGCATATCGCCATCTACCCCGCATTTACCAGGAAATAAATGGACAGCGGAAAAAATTCTTGACATCGTGCTATCCAAGGACAGCCCCCCTACGATTATAATTGCTGAGACAGGCCAAAGCCTAAGCAATAAAATCCGTTACCAGGTGAGTGGTGGTACTGGTTGTAACCAATACACGACTTTTGTCAGCCTTAATCAAGATGAAACAAACAAAGATGAAGGTCACTTGCAATTTCTGCCCCCTAGTCTCACCTTCTTGACGTGCAGCACCTCAATTATGCAACAAGAAAACCAATTTATTGACCTATTAAATCAGGCGCGACTCTATCAATTTGATGATCTAGGTCGATTAATTTTAAAAGATAATAACAAGAAATTTCTAGGTAGATTTATCCCATATCTACAAGAAAAAGGCTTAGAACGCATTCCAAGCCTTAATTAAATAACCCCTTATAAAGTGGTGCTTATCCCACAATTTCTGTTTGGGAAAACCAATAAGCAATCTCTTCAGCAGCTGTCTCTGGTGCATCTGACCCGTGGACAGAATTTTCACCAATCGACAAAGCATATAACTTACGAATCGTGCCTTCTACTGCATTGTTAGGGTTGGTTACCCCCATAATTTCTCGATTTTTAGCGACTGCATTCTCGCCTTCCAAGACTTGGACAACGGTTGGCCCTGAAGACATGGATTGCGTTAATTCTGCAAAAAAGGGACGCTCTTTATGCACTGCATAAAAGCCTTCTGCTTCCCGTAAGCTCATCCATACACGCTTACTCGCCACAACACGTAAACCAGCCTCTTCAAAAATCTTGGTGATAGCACCAGTCAAATTACGGCGAGTTGCATCGGGTTTAATCATCGAAAAAGTACGTTCAATAGCCATTTGATACCTTATCTTCACTTTAGTATTTCCTATTCGACCTGTAACAGGAACTTCCTTAGAAAACAAGGCTCTACACTGCCTTTACTGGCAATATTTCCTCAAAAAACCAATGAGCCACAAATGATGTAAAAACTCTATAATCAACCACCTTTCTTCACAAAAACCTCACAATTTATACACGCCCGCCTTTATTAACCTTATTTAAAAACAAACCTACAGCGAACCATTAATACTCCAATGTGGGGATCAACCCCGTTTAGGATAAGCGAATACAAATCAGGATATAGAATTATCAACATTTAAAAACCATTGCCAATAAACAAAAAATACTTATGATACCATATACCATTATTAGTTTAATAAAATTTTGGAGAAATTATGATACGCAATATTTACTTTGTAGCTATATCTATCCTATCGTTATGCACTGCCGCCAATGCCTCTCCGCTTAATAATAAATATAAAATAACCAATGATTGTATCTCCACTCTTAAAAACATAAATATTTGTCGTATACAGGCGCTGGAAAATTTTGGTGCCGTCAAAAAAGGAGACAAAGGCGGCTATATTGAGAGTGAACGTAATCTCAGTTTCAATGGCTTATCTTGGATTGACGAGAATGCGCAAGTGTTTGAAAACGCCCATGTCGAGGAAAATGCAAAAGTTTTTGGAAATGCAAAAGTTTTCGGAAACGCAGGAATTACTCAAAGCGCACAGGTCTTTGCTGAATCCACGGTTTTTAATACCGCAATAATTACGGGCAACGCAGTCATTACTGACAACGCAATAATTGCGGGCAACGCACTAATTATTGGCAACGCAAAAATTACTAACAACGCAAAAATTAGTGGCAACGCAAGAATTCATGACAACGCAAAAATTAGTGGCAACGCAGAAATTACTGACAACGCAGAAATTTATGGTAATGCAGTCATTACTGACAACGCAAAGATTAGTGGCAACGCAATCATTAGTGACAACGTACTCATTACTGACAACGCAAAAATTGCTGAAAAGGTAAAAATTGGTGAAAGCGCAATAATTTTCGGTAATGCACTCATCATTGAAAAAGCAGAAGTCTTTGGAAATGCAGAAGTCTTTGGAAATACTGTGATAGCAGGTAATTCCAAAATCCTAGGGACAGCCCAGATAGGAGGCGACGCTACTATCATCAACAAAACCTACACAAAAGGGCGTATAATGCATTGATAAAAGAGCGTATCCCCCCTGTAATTATTTTCAGCAAAACGCCGCCGCCGCCATCTTCTTTGGAAGCGAGGCAGTGACGGTATTTTTCCACACCGTCTTTTTTTACAAAGGGCGCCCTCTCGCGCCTCACGTAAATGTACTTACAACCCAAGATAGCTGCTTAATATTTTGCCAGTAAAATTTGTTGCACTTCTAGAGAAGTTCTATAAACTCAAAACGTCCTCCTTTGACTTATAATCAAGCTTGTTTACCTGCCCCTGAGTTCAATAGACTTATGCCGTAAAGAAGCATTAAGCTAATCATTACCCGCCATAGATAGACAAATTTGGTTCATTTTCATGCTTATTTTAAACGACATCAGCATTCGCATGGCCGGCAGATTATTGATTGATCACGCCAGTGTTACCTTGAATGAAGGGTCTAAAACTGGCTTTGTTGGCCATAACGGCACCGGAAAGTCCACGCTCTTGCGGGCAATTATAGGTGAACTGCCCTTGGAGAGTGGTGAGATATCCTTACCCAAAGGCACTCGTATTGGTCAAGTTGCGCAAGAGGCTCCTGCTGGCACATCAAATCTGCTTGATATTGTTCTGGCCGCTGATAAAGAGCGCACAGCTCTTTTAGAAGAAGCCGAACTAACCGATAACCCTTTGCGTATTGCCGAAATACACAGCCGGCTTAATGATATTGATGCCCACGCCGCCCCCGCGCGTGCGGCAAGTATTTTAGCTGGACTTGGCTTTAACGCGGCAGCGCAATTACGCCCTGCTTCTTCTTTTTCGGGTGGCTGGCGTATGCGAGTAGCGTTGGCGGCAGTGCTATTTAGCGCCCCTAGTCTTTTATTATTAGATGAGCCTACAAATTACCTTGACTTAGAGGGGACTCTTTGGCTCACCGATTACATACGCCGCTATCCACATAATGTAATTATCATCAGTCATGATCGCGAACTTTTGAATAATACGGCCACCTCTATTCTACATTTAGAAAATAAAAAGCTCAGACTTTGGACTGGTAATTACGACGAATTCGCTAAACAACGAGCAGAAACCATCCATTTACAACAAAAACAAGCTGCCAAACAGCAAGCACACAAGGCCCATTTAGAAGCCTTTATCAACCGGTTTCGCGCTCAAGCTAATAAAGCGCGGCAAGCGCAATCGCGCATTAAAGTTCTTGAAAAGATGCAAGACGTTACTGTGTGGCAAGAAGATCACGTTGCTCCCTTCAGTTTCCCGCATGCAAAAAAAGCAGTGGCTTCCCCCATTATTGCCCTTTCGCAAACGAATGTAGGCTATGAACCGGGCAGCCCGATTTTACGCAACCTTGATTTACGCATTGATCACGATGATCGCATTGCTTTATTAGGCTCCAATGGCAATGGAAAATCCACCCTAGCCAAGTTATTAGCGGGTCGGCTTTCACCAGAAACAGGGCGATTAGTCACGGCCCCGCAACTGAAAATTGCTTTTTTTGCCCAGCACCAGCTAGATGATTTGCACCCGCACGAAAGCCCTATTGACCACGTGCGGCGCCTAATGCCCAACCAGCCGGAGGCAAAAATTCGCGCCCGCACAGCCTTTATGGGGCTTACAACCGAAAAAATGCACACTAAAGCCCAAGATCTATCGGGAGGGGAACGAGCGCGCCTTTTGATGGGGCTTGCAACCTTTAACGGCCCGCATCTGCTGATTTTAGACGAACCTACTAACCATCTCGACATTGAAAGCCGTACCGAATTAATCAATGCTTTGAATAATTTTAACGGTGCGGTTATCTTGATCGCCCATGATCGCCATCTGATTGAAGCCACAATGGATCGATTATGGCTTGTCCAAAATGGCACAGTCACTCCCTATATAGGAGATATGGATGACTATCGTCGTGATATTTTGGGATTGAAAAAGAACAAAAAACCTGAAGAAAAGTCAGAAGCTCAAGGAGTAAAAAAAAACGACCAGCGTAAAATGAACGCGTATAAGCGCGCAAGCCTAGCTCCTTTGCGACAAGAAATTACCCAAGCTGAAGCTCTAATTCAACGTCTAGAAAGCCTTATCGCCCGCTTGGATAGCGAATTGGCTGTTGGAACGCTATACACCCAAAACCCCGCTCTCGCTGCTCAAAAATCCATAGAAAGAGCCGATGCTATAAAACGGCTCAATGAAGCAGAAACACGCTGGCTTAGCTTATCAGAACGTTATGAAGAGGGAACACAATAGGCTGAAACGCCCAATTTCGTTAAAGTGGTCTATAGTCTATAAAGCAAATTTTGACACAGCCGCGCTTTTACCATTATAGTGGGTTAGACTATAAAACGTATAGAGGCAGCCCCTACGATATCAACACGTCGCTATACGATAACGCATAACTGATCTGAGGTATATTTTGCATGTTTGAATTATCACCACTCTTAATAACCTTTATTATTTATATAGGACTTATGGTGGCAATCGGCGTTTATGCCTATCGCCATACCCAAAAATTCGATGACTACATTTTAGGTGGACGCCGTTTTGGTCGCTTTGTCACAGCCATGTCTGTGGGCGCTTCAGATATGAGTGGTTGGTTGTTAATGGGACTCCCAGGAGCTATTTATCTACAGGGTCTTTCACAATCATGGATCGCGGTGGGGCTTTTATTAGGCGCCTTACTCAACTGGTATTTAGTCGGTGGGCGTTTGCGTGTGCAAACAGAAGTATTCAACAATTCCCTAACCTTGCCTGACTTCTTCTCCAACCGATTTCAAGATAAACACCAAGTTTTGCGAGTCGTTTCAGCCTTTATTATCTTGATCTTTTTTACCATTTATTGTGCATCTGGCATTGTGGCTGGGGCGCGCTTATTCGAAACGACCTTTGGCTTTAGCTATGGCGCGGCTTTATTAGCTGGCACCTTAGCTACCATCCTCTATACCTTCCTAGGGGGCTTTTTGGCCGTAAGCTGGACCGATACAGTACAAGCAAGTCTGATGATCTTCGCTCTTATCCTCACCCCCATAGTGGTGATTTATACCCAAGGCGGTTTTACCGAAACCATGGCGAGTATTGAATCCGTTCATCCTAACCATGCGAATCTTTTCTATGGGGTAGGCGCCATCTCTATCCTCTCGTCCTTAGGTTGGGGATTTGGCTATTTTGGGCAACCACACATCTTAGCCCGTTTCATGGCTTCACAAAATCACCAAACAGTTAAACGGGCGCGCCGCATCGCCATGACATGGATGTTCTTATGCTTAAGCGGAGCCATTATAGTAGGGTACTTCGGTGTTGCCTATTTTGCAAACCACCCAGATTTGGCTGTGAATGTACAAGGCAATAGCGAACGAATTTTTATTGAGTTGACTCGACTTTTATTCAACCCATGGATTGCTGGTGTCCTACTTTCTGCAGTATTAGCTGCGGTTATGAGTACGTTAAGCTGTCAACTTCTTGTATGTGCAAGCGCCATTACTGAAGATTTTTACCGCCCCTTTTTCCGCAAAAATGCATCACAGCGTGAATTGATCTATGTGGGGCGAGCTATGGTATTAGCTGTGGCGGCCATTGCGCTTACCCTTGCCCTGAACCCTGAGAGTAAAGTTCTGGATTTAGTAAGCTATGCTTGGGCAGGCTTTGGTGCGGCTTTCGGTTCAGTGATTATTGTATCCCTTTTTTGGGGACGCACCACAAGCCAAGGCGCTTTGGCAGGCATGATCGTAGGAGCAGCCACTGTGATTCTGTGGAAAAATTACGGTCTTTGGGGGCTATATGAGATTATCCCTGGTTTTATTCTTGCTACCGCTACTGTAATTGTAGTGAGCCTAATCAGCCCATGTCCTAGCCCTGAAGTCGCCGAACAATTTAAAAAAGCGCAACAGAAATTTCAAACATAAAACGCGTCCATAAAAATCTTAGGAATGCTTAAAGGATGAAACCTCTTCCCTAGACTTTTTTAAAATATGATGCAAAATAGGCGAAGATATGTGCAATTTTGTTCGTATCTTCGCCTGTTTTATATATTACTTATCGTAAGTTGCCCATTTATTGGGCATTGGAGGTGTATCTGTGCCAAGCAATACTATAGCAGCGCATCAGCCTAAAAGCTCAATTTCCACGATTTTATTAGCTAGTCTTATCGGTACAACGATTGAGTTTTTTGATTTTTATGTTTTCGCTACCGCGGCGGCTCTGGTTTTTCCTAAACTTTTTTTCCCAAGCGAAAACACCAATCTTGCTCTCTTGCAATCCTTTTTAATTTTCGGTGCTGCATTTTTTGCCCGCCCCTTTGGATCAATTATATTTGGTCATTTTGGCGATAAGGCAGGTCGCAAATCTACGTTGATAGCGGCTCTCTTAACTATGGGGATTTCCACGGTTATCATTGGATTTTTACCTACATATGAAAACGCGGGTTGGTGGGCGCCATTTTTTCTGACCCTATGTCGCCTAGGGCAAGGATTGGGATTAGGTGGTGAATGGGGCGGCGCTGTACTCCTTGCTGTCGAAAATGCTCCACCTGAAAAACGGGACTGGTATGCTATTTTCCCACAATTGGGCGCGCCCATCGGGCTTATTTTATCAGCAGGCACCTACTGGTTAATGTGGAACAGCCTCACCCCCGATGAATTGCATAATTGGGGCTGGCGTATTCCTTTTATCGCCTCGGCCGTTCTAATTTTGGTAGGCCTATGGGTGCGATTTTCCATTGCCGAAACCCCTGCGTTCCAAAAAGCTATGGCTTGTAATGAACGCGTAAAAGTTCCAGCTATTGATATTTTTATCAAGCATCCGCGTGCCTTGTTTTTAGGAACATTTGCGGGCATGACAGTCTTTGTCTTATTCTACCTTTTTACCGCCTATCTGTTAAGCTATTCTACCCATCATCTACACTTGGAATTTGATAAAGCCTTAGAGATTGAAATTATTGGCTCTTTCTTTCTAGGCCTATTTATTATTTTTGGGGGGAAACTCTGCGAAAAAATTGGCCGCCGGCTTTTTATGATATGGGCAACAGTTCTAACAGGGCTCTTTTCTTTTAGTGTACCTTTTCTCTTGACTGCTGGTTATGGTGGAATCATGGCTCTTTCTATTTGTGGATTGAGTATTATGGGTCTAACCTATGCCCCGATTGGTGCGACCCTTACCTCACCCTTTCCTACCGCAGTTCGCTATACGGGTGCCTCAATAACCTTTAACCTAGCAGGTATAGCAGGAGCCTCTATCGCACCCTATATCGCTGAATATTTGGTACAAAATTTTGGCCCTGCTTATATTGGCTATTATCTCTTGCTCTCTTCCTTTATTTCACTTTTATGTTTCGTGGGTTTTACCAACGATGAAATATCAAACTAAATAGCTGACTATAAAATCCAAAAAAGCGCAAATAAACAAAGTGGAATGGCGGCTAAAAGCCGCCATTTGCGTGTTAACGGTCTGTGCACAAGCTTAAAAAGCAATGCAGCAAAGATAAGGCTTACACCCACGAACAGGATATCAACCGCCCTTTGATTTAACCATTCCGACGGCAAAATATGCGATAAAATATGCGTAGTACCTAAAAAAGCCAAAGAAAGCCACGCCAATAAAACCGACCAAAAAACCAGCAAGAGCTTATCAATTGTCATGTCCACCGCCCCATACGCCATAAAATGCTAAGCGCCAAAGCAAAAGTGGCTATAAATACCCAACGTCCCCCACCCGCGTCCGCATCAAGTAACACGCCAGGATAAAGGAACCCAATGATAGAGACCAGTATAAGCATAATTGGTAAAACACGCACTTCCTAACACCCTAAGCCTTCAAATATAAGATTTTTCCCTGTCCCAGTCCTAAGTAGAAGGCTTATATTTATCATGCTTTTTTTCCAGCGGCGGTTTTCATCCTGTTGCCAATAGGTAAGAGGGTAGGCTTTTTGCTTATAAGTTATCCATTGGGTGCGCATATTCTCAATAATTTGAGTGTCCCTATCTTCAAACATGAGTACAAGCCGTGTGTAAGACTCAACCATCAGACAAGTGGCACCATCCAACAAAAATCGAATGTCGGCTTTATTAGGATTATCCTCCTGCATAGTTAAATAAACAGGCTGCAAAGGTGGGAAAGGGTCATCCATCTTGCCATGAGGAATAAAAGAATCATCCGCCCACGTCCAAAGATGATCATCCATCGCATGATATCTCGATTCATCAGCAAATTGCACCCCAACTCTCCAGTTGCGAGCCAAAGAGCGCTCAATCAAAGCTGGCAAGGCTTGTTCTGCTGTCGATTGGGTAAGATGATAAAAAAGAATCTCTGGCATGAACCCCCTATTTATAATCCCCCTTGTACACCAATACCAAATGCCGCATTCGCCAATTATTAAAAGCAGCAAACCTAATCTTCATAATATTTAGCAATAAAATGATCCAGTAAACGAACGCCAAAGCCTGAAGCCCATGATTGGCTATATTCATTTTTTTCCGATTCCATAGCGGTTCCTGCAATGTCCAGGTGAGCCCAAGGGGTTTCGCCTACAAAGCGTTTAAGAAACTGCGCGGCCGTAATAGAATGCGCGCCGCTATTTACACTATTGACCATATCAGCAAATTTTGAGTCAATCATTTTATCGTAGGCATCATTGAGCGGAAAACGCCAAAGCTTTTCACCAGTTTCAAGACCAGCCTGTGTCAATTTTTGCGCAAGATCATCATTGTTAGAAAAAAGGCCTGCATGGTCTTTACCCAAAGACACAATAATAGCGCCAGTCAATGTGGCTAAATCAACCATAAATTTTGGTTGGAAACGCTCTTTAACATACCACAAAGCATCAGCCAAAACCAAACGCCCTTCAGCATCCGTATTATTAATTTCAACAGTTTGACCTGACATTGGTTACAATATCACCAGGACGCTGAGCATTACCATCAGGCATATTTTCTACAAGCCCAATCACCCCTATCGCATTCACTTTTGCTTTACGCAAAGCAAGAGCCATGATCAAGCCGGTGACAGCAGCGGCGCCCCCCATGTCCCCTTTCATGGCTTCCATTCCTTTGGAGGGTTTTAAAGAAATCCCACCGCTATCAAAGACCACCCCCTTACCAATGAAGGCTAAAGGGGGCTCTTTGGTTTCTACCCCTTGCCATTGCATAATGGCAAGGCAGGGGGAACGTTTAGAACCACGGCCTACACCCAAAAGTGCATTCATACCTAGTTTTTTCATATCTTTATCGTTAAGGATCTCTACCTTAACACCCAGATCTTTTAGCGCCTTAACCTTTTCAGAAAACTCTTCAGGGCCCAAAATATTAGCCGGCTCATTAACAAGATCGCGAGCCAAAATAACTGCATCAGCCAAAGCATCAGCGCGTTTAACAAGAGTTTTTTCCACCATTGGGGTTTTGCAATTGCAGGTTTATTTTTATGCTTTTTGCTTTTTTCTCATCGTCCTTTTTTGGATTTTGATATTTGTCGAACGTATAATCGCGAAGGCGAACACCAACTGCAAAATCAACGATATTTTCCGGCGACAAAGTATAATCAGCTATGGCTAGACAAAGGGTAACATAGGCATTTTTATCAAATGAAGCGCGCGCCACACCGCCCAATTTCACCCAATCATCACCCTTAAATTGGCTCACATCGCCTACCCCCAGAAGCACAAGACGTTCAAACCCTTGACTTTCTTCGCTTAAAGCATCAACAACCGCAAACTTTTTGCCTTTGAAAGCGCGTGCTTTTATCACGCGCTTTAAAAAGGCCTTGCCAACAAAATTTTCTATTTCAGCGGCAACGCCTCCATCTTCATTCACTAAAACAACCAATAGGCCACGTTCAGGTGCATTCAGTGCATCAATATTTGAAAAAATTGCCTTCGACATACCATATCCATTCATAACCAGATAAAAACCAGCGCCCCCGAGCAAGTCCAAATGCCCCGCTGCAAAAATTCTAACGCTAAAATTAGTATATTACCAATTTGGGGGGGCAACGCAATAACTAAATAGAAACAAAGCGTGTGAAGCAAGAGTCCAATCGCTAACCATTATGCTAAATAATTATTTTTAGAACAGCCGCGCTTATTGTCTTTAAAAGATTAAGCGCTTATATATTGAGCTGTTTAACAATCTTCAGATATGTGAAAGCGACATGATGGAAATAAGAAATAGCACCTTTGCTTTCGTTTTAAGTACAGCCATTTTAAGTGCACCCGTAGCAAGCGCTGGGCTTTTTGTGAATAACTTCCTTGCTTCTCCAGCTGTGGCTCAAAGCGCTATTTCTATAGTAGTTAATGGCATTGCAATTACAAATTTTGACATTCAGCAAAAGATCGCCTTCTTAAAACTTAGCAAAAGAACAGGCAACCTTGCCTCCATTGCTCGCAAAGAGCTAATTGATGATACGCTCCGGCGCAGTGCCATCCAACGCTTCAAGCTTGATCCGACGCCACAACAAATTGATGAAGCTCTAAATAATTTTATCCAATTAAACCATGTAACCGCTGAACAGTTTACCGAATTACTAAACCAAAATGGGATCAGCATTGATTATTTTAAAACCTATATCGCTACTCAAATCGGCTGGGCCTCTTTGCTAAGAATGCGTTACCGCGCCGAACATGGGCCGATTAGTCAACAAGAAGCTGTGCAAAAAAAATGATAAAAAATGGTGGGATTAAACCCTCTATTAACGAATATACTATGCGCCGCATTATTTTTGTGACTCCCCAAAACCAACGCGCCAACCTACTTGAAAAGCGTCTTAATGAAGCAAAAAAATTCCGCGCTCAGTTCAAAGGTTGTGCAAGTCTCAATCAACAAGCACAACAATATCTAGATGTTACTATTCGTGCGCTTCCAAAAACACTTGAGCCCGAACTAAGCCCTGATGGGCATCAAGCATTCGCGCCGCAGGCTCAGGTCGAATGACAGAACCCCGCCAAACCCCCCTAGGGGTTGAGGCTATCGCTGTGTGTAGTGTAGAGCCTGTTTCTGATGACCATGTTGCTCGGCTAGCTTTCTCCCTCAAAGACTTACGAGCCGAACCCACTCCGCAACAGCTTGATGCCCTAAACGATAAATATCTCAAAGAATTAAGAGACACAGCACAAATTAGAAACCTTTAATGCAAACGCTCATCGTCAGCTGTGGAGATCCAGCGGGCATTGGCCCTGAACTAGCGATTAAAGCTTGGATAGCACGTGACGATCACGTTATACCGCCCTTTTGTCTGCTTATTGACCCCAAAATTATACAAGAACGCGCCCGCCATTTTGGTCTTGACATCAAAATCGCTCTTGATGACCGCCACGCCTTTAACAAAGCGCTGCCTATTATTCCCCTTCAACATAACCAAACAGCCACACTGGGCCAGCCCGACCCTCACAATGCTCCAAGCATTCTTGAAGCAATTGAATATGGAGTTAGCCTAATCAAACAACGAATCGGTAGCGCACTTATTACTTTACCTATCGCAAAAAAAAAACGCTCTACGATGCGGGGTTTGCTTTTCCTGGGCACACAGAATTTCTAGCGCATTTAACGGCAAAACTTTACCCTGCCACGTTTTATAAGCCAGTTATGCTATTGGCTGGGCCCCATTTAAAAACTGTGCCCATTACCATTCATATCCCTCTCGCTTGTGTAACCAAACAACTTAACCAAGCACGCATTATCGAAACCGCTCAAATTGTAGCACATGATTTGCAAACACGCTTTGGCTTCCAACGGCCACGCTTAGCCGTTTGTGGGCTAAACCCGCATGCAGGTGAAGGGGGCGCTTTTGGAAAAGAAGATCTAGAGATCATCGCTCCTGCTGTACAAGCTCTGCAAAAACAAGGCTTAGACGTTAGCGGCCCTTGGCCCGCTGACACGCTTTTTCATGCTCAAGCGCGCCGTAATTACGATGTGGCCTTATGCATGTATCATGACCAAGCTTTGATTCCTGTCAAAACCATCGGCTTTGATGAAACTGTTAATGTCACACTAGGGCTTCCATTCATCCGCACTTCGCCTGACCATGGCACCGCGTTTGACATTGCTGATAAAGGCATTGCTTCGCCCCAAAGCTTTATCGCCGCCTTAAAACTAGCCAAAAAATTGGTTGAAAATAGCGCTAAAACCGTTTTATAAGCTCCCTTTTCTTTACAAAGATATGATTCATGCCTATTGACAACCTCCCCCCTTTACGAGACGTTATTGAAACTTGGGGGCTACGCGCAAAAAAATCACTAGGACAAAATTTTTTATTTGATCTTAACCTCACAACAAAAATCGCCCGCCAAGCGGGCGACTTACGTGACAAGCCCGTTATAGAAATCGGCCCTGGGCCGGGCGGTCTTACCCGCGCCCTTTTAGCGCAGGGCGCTCATGTAACGGCCATAGAACGTGATGACGCTGTCTTCCTGCCCTTTTCTCTATTGCCAATCATTATCCACAAAAGCTACGTATCATTCATGGTGATGCCCTAACCCAAGATTTTACAGCGCTGTTTCCTCAGTCACGCGAAAAAGCCACGTATTATTGCTAACCTACCCTATAATATTGGCACGCAACTATTCCTTAATTGGCTTTTATGGGAGCCCTGGCCGCCTTTTTATGATTCTATGACCCTGATGTTTCAAAAAGAAGTAGCTGAAAGAATCACCGCTAACCCTGCTAGCTGCCACTATGGTCGCTTGTCCGTTTTGGCTAACTGGCGCGCTCACACAAGAATTACCTTTGATGTACCACCCCAAGCATTCACGCCACCGCCTAAAGTGATCTCTTCTATTGTGCATATAACCCCCAATCCAGAGCCCATGCCTTGCTCAAAATTGCAACTTGAACAAATCACCAAAGCGGCCTTTGGGCAAAGGCGCAAAATGCTACGACAAAGCCTCAAAACGCTAGGTGGTGAAACCCTTTTAAAACAAACAGGTATAGAGCCTACACGGCGTGCTGAAACGCTGGAAATCGCAGAGTTCGTTGCTTTAGCGCAAGCCTTAGAGCGCCTTGCTTAAGCGACCCTATAAGGTTTCAGAAAAAAGCTGTTCCATAAAGGTGGAAAGCGATGGCCTCCGCCATCGTTTAAGAATTTCCGCCTGATAAATACTATGCAACTGGGAAAAAGATGCGTCAATATCTTGATTGATGATCACATAATCATAGGCTCCCCAATGGCGCATCTCTTCATGGGCATTCCGAAGTCGTAAAGCCATTGATGCAGAACTATTTTCGGCGCGTCGCTTAAGACGCAAGCGCAATTCATGCATTGAAGGTGGTAAGATAAACACTGAAACAATATCTTGCGGCATCTTTTCATAAAGCTGTGCTGCACCTTGATAATCAATATCAAACAAAAGATCTTGACCCGTATTAAGGGCGTCCTCCACTGTTTGACGCAGAGTACCATAATAATGGCCATGGACTTCAGCCCACTCAATAAAGGTACCTTGGTCTCGCTTTTGCAAAAATTCTGCCTCAGAAAAAAAATGATAATGCACACCATTTTTTTCCTTGCCCCGCGGTGGGCGTGTCGTAGCGCTTATGGATAGACGAACCGCACACTCTTGCATGAGTCGCGCACAAAGAGTCGATTTCCCCGCCCCAGAGGGCGATGAAATAACTAACAAAACCCCACGTCGACGAGTACCAGCAGAGCAAGTATCTGTATTCATAATAGCATCCTATAGGGTTTAGCGCCTATCTTTTTGTAAAGCGCGCCAGCGCCGTACATGGGCATTGTGTTCATCAAGCGTTTTAGAAAAGACATGGCCGCCATTTCCATCGGCAACAAAATAAAGTGCATCCGTTTGCGCAGGATGAGCAACTGCCTCAAGAGCACTACGGCCTGGAATAGCAATGGGGGTCGGGGGTAAACCACTAATTTTATAAGTATTATAAGGAGTATATCCTTTCTAGATCTGAACGGTAAATAGGCCGCCCCGCTGGTTTTCCTGCCCCACCAAACAGACCATAAAGCACCGTAGGATCTGATTGTAAGCGCATGTTTTTAGCCAAGCGATTATAAAAAACAGCAGCGATCATGGGCCGTTCACTTGCCAATGCGCTCTCTTTTTCTACAATTGAAGCTAGAATCACAAATTCCTCCTTAGAACCCAGGGGGAGATCACTCGCCCGCCCCCTCCACAGAGCATCAACTAACTTCTTTTGATCGTTTTCTAGCCTTTGAACAATTTCAGCCCGGCTTGTCCCACGCACAAACTGTACTGTATCAGCCACTAAACTGCCTTCAGGGGGCAATACCGTAGGAAGCCGCCCCTTAAGTACAGAATCGTTCGCCAAACGGTCAAACACTTGTTGAACTGTTAGCCCTTCAGGAATGGTAAGACTATACTCTATTGATTTTCCAGCGGCTAAAATATCCATAATTGTACGCATGGATGCGTAGGCAGGAATCGCGTACTCTCCAGCCTTGAGAGTCCGCGATTCACCTGCTAAGCGCACGCCCATGACAAAGAACAACGACCATCGAATAAGCCGACGTTTCTCTAATAGCGCCCCAATATCACCAACACCAAGCCCTGAGCTAATCAGCAAAGTTTGCGCCCTATCCGAAGGGCCTGCCATCTGAAAGGCGCGCTTACCATCATAAACCAAGGCCGTAGCTAAGAGTAAAGTGAACATCACTAGCGTAATGAAAGCGCTACCCAATGTCATAAACAGATGAGATGCGCTGCAGCGCGTCCTAACTGCTACAGCGCCCGACAACACCGCGCCTCTCTCAGGGATATATGTGTCTTCTTCGCTCATCCACCCGCCATCATAGCAGCGACATCCACCAAAAGAAGAAAAAGCTATTTTTCAAAACGCCGCATAACCAATGTAGCATTGGTACCGCCGAAACCAAAAGAGTTTGATAAAACAGTATTGATAGAACGTTCACGCGGTTTTTGTGGGGAACGAGATCAATTTTTGTCTCAACCGCTGGCTTATCTAAATTGAGAGTTGCTGGCGCAACATTATCTCGAATCGCTAAAACAGAAAAAATCGCTTCTGCGGCCCCAGCCGCGCCTAGCATATGCCCAATAGACGATTTTGTCGACGACATGGCAAGCTGTGCAGCGTGAGCACCAGCCACTCGCTCTACCGCTGCCAATTCAATCCCATCAGCCATAGTGGAAGTACCATGAGCATTAATATAATCCACAGCTTCAATAGAAATTTTAGCGCTATTCAACGCCGCCCGCATGCAACGTTCAGCGCCTTCGCCTGTTTCGCTAGGGGCGGTAATGTGATAAGCATCGCCGGAAAGCCCATAGCCAATAATTTCAGCATAAATCTGCGCCCCACGCGCTTTAGCATGTTCTAATTCTTCTAAAACCATAATCCCCGCCCCCTCAGCCATCACAAACCCATCGCGCGTTGCGTCATAGGGGCGCGAAGCCTGTTCAGGACTGTCATTGCGGCTTGTCGATAAAGCTTTACAAGCAGCAAAACCCGCAATGGAAATACGATTAACGGGAGATTCCGTTCCGCCTGCTACCATAACATCAGCGTCCCCCCACATGATTAAACGAGCGGCATCACCAATAGCATGTGAGCCAGTAGAACAAGCTGTAACCGTAGCGTGGTTGGGGCCGCGTAATTTATGTTTGATAGATACATAACCAGACGCTAAGTTAATAAGTCGGCCAGGGATAAAAAATGGCGAAATTCGACGCGGACCTTTATCACGCAAAGTGTAGCCTGCCTCAACAATGCCCTGAATGCCGCCAATACCAGAGCCTATCATAACGCCTGAACGGATTTGATCTTCATCATTTTCAGGGTTCCACTGAGCGTCGGCCAAAGCTTCATCGGCGGCAACCATAGCATAGACAATAAAAGGGTCAACCTTGCGCTGAGAAGTAGGGTCCATATGAGCATCAGGATTATAAGTGCCGTCATCAAGAGGAATGCGTCCCGCAATTTGGCAAGCTAAATCACTAACGTCAAATTCTGTAATACGCCCAATACCACTTTTACTTTGTAAAAGCCGCTCCCAGCTATGTTTTACATCGCCACCCAAAGGAGATACCATCCCCAGACCGGTAATGACAACACGTCTCATACAGATTGTCCTTTATATACACTTAATGAAGAAGACACCCTTCCAGAACTTTATGATGAAGGGTATCACCTTGGTCTCAGATGCTCTTTTAGCTATTATAAATAAGCCATTGCATCTTGAGTTAGCTTATAAAAGTAAAGCTTGGGCATTGAAGCCCAAGCTTTTACTACACTTAATTGTTTTCAGCAGAATTTGCTTTAGTAATAAAAGCAACAGCATCGCCGAAAGTTAGAATTGTTTCGGCAGCATCATCCGGAATTTCTACGCCAAATTCTTCCTCAAAGGCCATGACCAACTCAACGGTATCGAGGCTATCAGCGCCCAAATCATCATCAATAAAGCTGGCCCCCTCAACGACCTTTTCTTCATCAACACCAAGATGCTCGACTATGATTTTTTTGACGCGATCTGCTATATCACTCATGTTGAATCCTCAATTTTTCTTTCTGCCTTGATTTATGGCATAGGTACATCTAAACAAGCAATAGACCCTCTAGCAAATTCTATTGCTCCGGTGGATACCCCAAAGGGACGAACCGAAGTGCATACCCAGTTCAGAGCCGCCCTTACCACGTCAAACCTCCGGACGCAAAGAAATTTTATAAAAATCGCGCTTTATTAACGCATTTTTGCTAAAATTCATCCTATCCAACTTTGTTTAATCGGGAATATATACAAACACCCCCGCTTGCGCAAGAAAGGCATAATTTAACGCTTAGATCATCGCCATGCCACCGTTTACATGTAAGGTTTGCCCTGTCATATAGCTAGCTACATCACTCGCCAAGTAAAGAGCGGCCGCGGCGACATCACTCCCCGTTCCCATACGCTTCATGGGGATAGATGCTAAAATTTGCTCTTTTTGTTTTTCGTTCAGTTTATCGGTCATAGCCGATTCTATAAAGCCAGGTGCTATACTATTTACCGTTATATTGCGGCTCGCCACCTCTTGAGCAAGAGATTTAGAAAAGCCAACAAGCCCCGCTTTAACGGCGCAATAATTAACTTGACCAGGATTACCTACCGTTCCCACTACCGAACCAATATTGATCACGCGGCCGAAGCGCCGTTTCATCATAAAGGCCATTAAACCACGGGTAAGAGCAAAAACCGCAGTCAAATTGACTGATATAACATCATCCCAATCCTTATCACTCATACGGATAAACAGCCCATCACGAGTGATGCCTGCATTGTTGATAAGAATATCTACTCCTCCCATTTCTTTTTCTGCATTCTCAGCCAAGACTTTTACAGCACTGCGATCACTCAAATCAGCAGGAAAGGTAAAGCACCTCTCCCCCAAACTTGCAGCAAGCTCTTGCAACTTTTCTTCCCGCGTGCCATGCAAACCAATAACAGCACCTCGGGCATGAAAAGTGCGTGCAATGGCCTCACCGATGCCGCCCGTAGCCCCTGTGATCAATGCTTTGCGCCCTGTCAAATCAAACATGTTCATCCCTATCCTAATAATAATTCCAGTGTGGCATCAATATCTTCTGCCGTTGTTATACTCAGTGCAGCAATATCTTTGTTGATACGCCGAGCAAGACCAGTGAGTACTTTCCCTACACCTAGTTCAAATACATGATCCACCCCATGATTCCCAAACCATTCAATGGTTTCTCGCCAACGCACCCGCCCCGTAATTTGTGCCACCAGAAGCGCTACAATTTCATCCACATCAGTCACAGGAGCGACTTTAATATTGGATACCACCGGCACAATCGGAGTCGATTTACGACTATCCTCTAAGGCCCACGCCATTACATCAGCTGCTGGTTGCATCAAAGCGCAATGGAACGGTGCAGACACTGGCAATAAAAGCGCTCGTTTAACCCACCTCCTTAGCAAGACCTATCGCAGCCTCAATGGCTACTGCTGCACCCGAAATTACAACTTGGCCGCCACCATTATCATTAGCGATCTGACACAAGCCGTAATGCATGGCTTTTTGGCATATCTCTTCCACAACAGATTCTTCAAGCCCAATAAGCGCCGCCATAGCGCCCTCGCCTGCGGGAACCGCCGCCTGCATAGCATTACCACGCACCCTCAAAAGACGCGCGGTATCCGCTAAACTAAAACAGCGTGCCGCACACAATGCCGAATACTCGCCCAATGAATGCCCCGCAACAAATTGAACGCAGGATTTTATATCAAGCCCTTGGCTTTCTAGCACTCGCAACACGGCTAAGGATACGGCCATCAAAGCTGGTTGCGCATTGTTAGTAAGGGTAAGCACTTCCAAAGGACCTTCAAACATTAGGCTCGAAAGCTTTTCATCCAACGCGTCATCCACTTCTTCAAATACCAAACGCGCTTGTGAAAACTGCTCTGCCAGTGTTTTACCCATACCTACAACTTGGCTTCCCTGACCAGGAAAAGTAAATGCCGCTTTCATTTTATCTCCTATGGGCTAATTTTTAGCCCGTCTTTATACACTGCTAAACCAAAGGCCGAATCCTTGCCCCTCCACTTTATATTTATCCCAAAACGCCAATTTTTGGAAACCCTAAGCACATTATTACGGCTTTTTTAGCGGGGGAACATTATAGATAAAAGCCGGTATCCAAGGGGTAGCCACTCGCACAACCAACCAAGAAATAGACGCCCCGAGTACAAAACCTCCAAAAATATCAAACGGATAATGAACACCTACAAAAACCCGCCCCCAGCCCATAAAAAAACAAGCAAGAAGGGCGGTAAGTAAAACCTGCTTATACCTATAAAAGTACAAAACATAAACGTAGGCGGCAAAAATAATAGAATGACTACTAGGAAATGAAGCGCTTGCTTTATGTTGAATAAGCGATTCTCCCAGCCCAGCCATAAAAGACGTAAACGAAAATAAAAAAGCGAAATCCCATACCCCAACAACAAGGCAAGCCCTGCGGCAAGTAAAATAGCTAGAGCCGCGCGGCGGTCTATTACTTTGCCACAAAACCATAGGACGACCAAATGAAGAGGAATCATATAAATCAAAAATTTTGCGCAAAACACACCAAAGATGTTTAGCAAAACAGCCGTATCAGGCTTTGCCGTAAGAAATGCAAAGAGCGCTTCATCCAAATGCGCAAGAAACTCCATAATCTCACCTCACACCATGCTATGAAACCTTGGCCATAAAGCAAGATGACTTCTCAAACAAGTACACTTTACCTACAGGGAACGTCGCTAATAAAGCGCTTGCCTTTCTGGTGAAGAAATTATAAAAGCAAACCTGCTGGCATTTTGGCTGGGGGTTGAACGGAGGGTTGATCTATGATTGATAAAGGCTTTTATGCCTTGGCCTCCCGTATCTCCACTCTCGAATGTCTCATAACGCGTCCTTTCTTCTCGGTTTTCTGAAAAGACAAGTCGCGAGGCTTTGCGTCAAAACCAGCAGAAACGTAATGAAGAAAGGCAAATTCATGGCTCTTTATGAACATGTTTTCCTTGCGCGACAAGACATTGCCCCCCAGCAAGTCGATCAACTCGTTGAACTCTACAAAGGTGTGATCGAAGCAAATGGTGGCAAAGTTGGGCGTGTGGAAAATTGGGGTCTTCGCCCCCTAACCTATCGTATCCGTAAAAACCGCAAAGCCTATTACGCTTTGATGAATATTGATGCCCCTGCGGCAGCGATTGTTGAGGTTGAACGGCAAATGCGTATTAACGAAGACATTTTACGTTACATTACCATTCGCGTTGACCAACATGAAGAAGGCCCATCGGCCATGCTTTCTCGTCGTGAACGTGATGAACGGTTCAGCAAGGATGACGAACGTCCCCGCTCAAACCGCCGTAATTTTGATAATGGCAGCACGGCAAGAGGTGAATAATGGTTGATATTACACAAATGCCCGCACGCCGTCCTTTCAATCGCCGTCGTAAAAGTTGCCCTTTCACGGGTACCAATGCTCCTAAAATCGACTATAAAGACATAAAACTTTTACAACGCTATATTTCTGAGCGCGGTAAAATTGTACCATCTCGGATCACAGCCGTGAGCCAAAAGAAACAGCGTGAACTCGCACAAGCTATCAAAAGGGCACGTTTTCTTGGTTTACTACCCTATATTGTTAAATAATTAAGCTTTATTATGGGCGCGCGGCTCTAGCGAATCGTGCGTCCTAAATACCCGCATCGACGGGGCTTTACGGGGAAATGACAATTTATCAAGTTGGGGTGCTTTTTACCTCTAACTGCAAGAGCAGGACAGCGTATATGAATACCACATCTTCCCAACGATTAATGGCGGGCGTTTTGGCTGGTTTGTTTGCAACCGCCATTGCACTAGCGATTTTGAGCCTGCATAATAAAGTACCGTTCCTCTCTTTATTGCTAGGCGGTTTTTATCGTTTCCTATTTTTCTTTCTGCTTTTGCTTTTGGGACGCGTTCTAGCTTTGCATCCTTAGTTACTGCAGGCATCGCTATCGGCCTTACAACAGACATGATCACTGGCATGGCTTTTACGCTGATATTTTTTGTGCCTGCCTTTTATAGCGCATTTCTTTTGGGACTTGCCTACACAACCACACCTAGGCAAACAGTAAATGACGCAACAATCACCCATTGGTATCCACTTTCATCCATTCTTTTTCGGGCAACCCTATGCATCGCTTTAACAACTTCCCTGTTTATTTTGGCTTGGCTCTATAGCGATAAATCAAACGGCTATGCTGAAAATTTTACCAGCTTTATAATGAATTCCCTTAGACAATGGCAAAACTTCAGCCCTGGGGACTTAGAAACGATTCAGGCTATAATCTATACCAATGCCCTTATGATTATTGCGATTGGCTTGGTTTTTTATAGTACGCTTTTTTTTATTGCCAACCTCTATACGTCAACCCTCTTAGGCCATAAGCTAAAGCGAATGGCTCGCCCGCGCGAAGATTGGCCCTTGCAATTTCGCCTGCCCCTTACAGCATTGGTAATTTATGTCACCAGCTTTATTGCCTCTTTTTTAGACTTAGGTAATGAAGTGAACTTAGTCATTAATATTGTAAACACCGCTTTTACTGACATGCTCTTGATCAGCGGCCTTGCTTATCTCCACGCAATTACGCGTGGGATCAAGCTGCGCATTGCGATATTATCGCTCATTTATTTTTTGCTTTTCACTCTGTTGCTAACTCCTCCCATTTTGATTCTAATTTTGCTTATGGGACTTTGGAGTTCAATTCAATATAGCCGCAATCCGCGCGGTTTTTCATAATAATCCACTGGAAAGGATAAAACTATGGATGTTATTCTCTTAGAACGTATTGCACGTCTTGGCCAAATGGGTGACACGGTAACTGTCAAAGATGGCTATGCCCGTAATTTTCTTTTACCCCAAGGCAAAGCTTTGCGTGCTACCGAAACCAATAAAAAGCACTTTGAATCCCAACGTAGCCAATTAGAAGCACGCAATCTTGAACGCAAATCTGAAGCGGAACAGGTGGCTGAAAAATTAGATGGCAAATCCTTTATTGTTGTGCGTTCAGCTGGTGAAACCGGCCAACTTTATGGGTCTGTTTCTACTCGCGATATCACCGATATCATCACGGAGAACGGTTTTACCCTCGCCCGCAACCAAGTAGAACTGAACCATCCGATTAAAACCATTGGTTTACACGCTGTAACCTTACGTCTTCACCCTGAAGTACATGTTTTGGTAACCATCAACATCGCCCGCTCTACCCAAGAAGCAGAACGGCAAGCAGCTGGTGAGGACCTCACTTCGATCGAAGCCATTTACGGGATTGAAGAAAAGCCTTTATCTGAAGAACTTGATGAAATCCTAGAAGAAGAAAGTGCGCAAGACGCTTAAAGATTAACGCATTTTAGAAAGCCCAGCCTTTATCTTTAGGCTGGGCTTTTTTTGTTATAGTATCTATGATAAGAAATTTAGGTGAGCGCCATCAAGATAAAATTTATACATCCTTATACACCAAAACTGGGTGAGGGCTATGTTTTACTTACTTCAACTCACTATCAAAAAAATGATCACCAAGGGGGCACTTATTATCACTGATGCCCAGGGATTAGTTCATCATTTTGGCGATGATACCGGCACCCCCATTCACCTTCGCATCCTATCACAAAAATGGGAGCGGGACTTGACATTCAACCCTGCTTTGAAACTTGGTGAAGCCTATATGAAAGAAGGGATTGAGTTTTTAGAGGGTAATATTTACCAACTTTTTGAACTCCTATTTAGCAATATTGGTCGCAACCCAGACCAACAGCTTTGGATGAAAGCCCACCGCCTATTACGTCGGGCAAAACAAAGCATTTTTGCTCGCAACACATTAGCCAATTCTCCCCGCCATATTCGTCACCATTACGATTTATCGGAAGCGTTATATCGCGCTCTTTCTAGACCCAGACCGCCAATATTCTTGCGCTTATTTTGAAACGCCTGGGCAAAGTTTGAATGATGCACAACTAGCTAAAAAGCGCCATTTAGCGGCCAAACTACAAATCCAATTAGGGCAATCTGTCCTTGATATTGGCTGCGGCTGGGGGGGGCTTGGGCTTTATCTTGCGCGTTTCTTAAAAGCACACGTCACGGGCGTTACCCTCTCGCACGAGCAGCACAATATTGCCAATAAACGCGCAAAAAAAGAGGGCCTAACCAAACAGGTAAAATTCCTTCTGCAAGACTATCGCTTGTTAGATGAACAATACGATAAAATTGTTTCGGTAGGCATGTTTGAACATGTGGGGCCTCACCATTACAAAGAATATTTCACCCATATTAAAAAACTACTAAAGCCCGAAGGGCGTTTTGTACTCCACTCTATTGGCCGTTCAGGGCCGCCCTATCCCATCAATCCTTGGATCGCCAAATATATATTTCCCGGTGGATATATTCCGGCTTTATCAGAGGTGTTGCCAATCATTGAAAAAGTTGGACTTATCGTTACTGATATTGAAATTTTACGCCTTCATTATGCCGAAACCCTTAAGGCATGGAGCAAGACCTTTCTTGCCAACCGCGATAAAGTCAAGGCACTTTACGATGAATGCTTCTGCCGTATGTGGGAATTTTACCTTGCAGCGTCAGAAAGCGCTTTTCGTTACCAAGGCTTAATGGTTTTTCAAATCCAAATGGCTCATAAGCAAGAAGCCGTTCCTCTTACCCGCGACTATATTATCCAAGAAGAAGCGCGCTTGAAAGAGTTAGAAGAAAAACAAGACATATCTTAAAAAGGTAGGCAGCTTTCAATATATGTGATAAGCGAACATGAACCATAGCGGGGCGTGAACCCTACATCCTTTCATCATTAGCTTTATGGCTCTATTGCAATGTTAGAAACAGCTCCATCATCTGATACCGCCGCTCCAATGCTGCGCCAAGCCCGCATAATATAGAGGCTGAACAGGTCTTGCTAGGCGCTATTTTGATCAATAATGATGCTTATGATCGTGTAGCGGATTTTTTGACGCCCGAGCATTTTTTTGAACCGCTTCATCAGCGTTTATTTAGTATCCTTGCCACCACCATTAAAGCTGGTCGTCTTGCTGACCCTACAACTCTCAAGCCTTTTTTGCCTAATGATGAAAAAATTGGTGATATTAGCGTATATGAATATACCCTGCGTCTTGCCTCTAACGCCGTAACCATCATCAATGCTGAAGATTATGGCCGTGGCATCTACGACCTCTTTATCCGCCGTTCTTTAATTGATTTAGGCGATGATATTGTTAACACAGCCTATGATTCGGATATTGATCACAGTCCGACAGAACAAATTGAAACTATAGAACAACGCCTTTTTCAACTTGCAGAAAGTGGAAAATATGGCGGTGGTTTCGAAAGTTTTTCAAGCGCCGTAGAAAAAGCCATTACCCTTGCGGGGGAAGCAAAAAAACGCTCATCGCATCTCTCTGGTATTGCTACCCATATCAAACGGCTAGACAAACAAATGGGCGGCTTGCAACGCTCAGATCTTATCATCCTCGCTGGAAGACCAGGAATGGGGAAGACATCTCTTGCAACCAATATTGCCTTTAATATCGCTAATGCTTATTTAGAGTCTCCCCCCGGCCCCGAAAATGAAGGAGGAATCGTTGGATTTTTCTCTCTTGAGATGTCGTCAGAACAATTGGCAACACGGGTCATTTCAGAACAAGCAGAAGTTTCTTCTTCAAGCATCCGTCGCGGCGACATTACTGAAGAGCAATTTGCTAAATTGCTTCGCTCCATGAACCATTTGCAAAAAGTGCCGCTTTATATTGACCAAACCGGAGGTATCTCTATTGCGCAATTATCGGCTCGCGCTCGGCGGCTAAAACGACAATACGGACTTGATGTGCTGATTATTGACTATGTACAATTAATGACAGGAGGTTCTAAACGCGCTTCTGAAAATCGTGTTCAAGAGATTACCCAAATCACCACGGGATTGAAAGCGCTCGCTAAAGAGCTCAACGTGCCGATTATTGCTTTATCCCAACTCTCACGACAAGTAGAAAACCGCGACGACAAAAGGCCGCAACTTTCAGATCTGCGGGAGTCAGGGTCGATTGAGCAAGATGCCGATGTTGTCTTATTCGTGTATCGGGAGGAATATTACCTCAAAGGGAAGGAGCCTGAAGAAGGCACCGAAAAGCATTTGGAATGGCAAGAAAAAATGGCACACGTCTTTGGGCGAGCTGAGGTGATCATCGCCAAACAGCGCCACGGCCCGACAGGCACCGTGCGCCTTGCCTTCCAATCAGAATATACCCGCTTTACTGATCTTGCGGAAAACGATGAACTTCCTGAGCAATTTGGATAAATCATGGCACGCCCACGTACGTACACAATTTATCTGTCAAAACTGTGGTTCTATTTTTAGCCGTTGGTCGGGCAAATGCGACGGGTGTGGAGAATGGAACACCTTAATTGAAGAAGGTAGCAATAGCGGTATTGGCGCTGGTCCAGCAAAAACAAGCCGTAAGGGGCGGGTTGTTGCCCTTACCAGCCTGAGCGGGGACATTGAAGATGCGCCGCGTATACAAGCCAACATTAGCGAATTAGACCGCGTAACAGGAGGCGGCTTTGTACGAGGTTCCGCCCTTTTAGTGGGGGGGGACCCAGGCATTGGTAAATCCACTCTTTTAACCCAAGCGGCAGCGGCCTTGGCTGAGCAAGGCTACCGCGTGGTCTATGTTTCGGGCGAAGAAGCCGTGGCACAAATTCGTTTACGTGCAAGCCGATTAGGGGCAGATAAGGCAAATGTAGAATTAGCTGCTGAAACCAATGTAGAGGATATCTTAGCAACCCTCCATGAAAGCAAAAGACCAGATCTTTTAATCATCGATTCCATCCAAACCCTGTGGTCTGATATGGCGGAATCAGCCCCTGGAACTGTCACGCAAAGTACGCACCAGCGCCCAAGCGATGATTCGATTTGCCAAACAAACGGGCGCAGCGCTCGTATTAGTCGGACATGTGACCAAAGATGGCCAAATTGCTGGACCGCGAGTGGTAGAACATATGGTTGATGCGGTGCTCTATTTTGAAGGCGAAGGGGGCCACCATTACCGCATTTTGCGTACAGTAAAAAACCGCTTTGGCCCCACCGATGAGATCGGCGTATTCGAAATGTCTGATAAAGGTCTGCGAGAGGTGCGTAATCCATCGGAATTATTTTTAGGAGAACGTAATGACAAAGCGCCAGGTGCGGCTGTCTTTGCAGGCATGGAGGGGACAAGACCTATTTTGGTCGAGATCCAAGCGCTGGTCGCGGCCTCTTCCCTTGGCACACCACGCCGTGCGGTAGTGGGCTGGGATAGCAACCGCTTAGCTATGATTCTAGCTGTGTTAGAAGCCCACTGCGGCGTCCGCTTTGGGCAACACGATGTTTATCTTAATGTAGCGGGGGGGTATCGCATATCAGAACCCGCTGCTGACCTTGCAGTGACAGCTGCTCTTGTCTCATCCATAGCAGCGATCGCTCTACCTGCCCATTATGTCTATTTTGGGGAAGTAAGCCTTTCAGGCGCCATACGCAGCGTTTCCCATACCAACCAGCGGGTTAAAGAAGCAGAAAAACTTGGATTTACTGGGGCTATTCAGCCGAAACAGAAAGCAACGCCTTCAAAAAACCCTGGTTTTCAAACATATTACTTTAGCCATTTACCAGAGTTTGTAGCCTCTATTCTTGCGCAAAAAAACGCCCAATACTAAATCACGAAGAATTACACAAATGCCAATAACCCTCTATGATAGTCTTTTTTTCTTGGTCGTTATAGTATCAAGCGGCTTTGCTTTCTACCGCGGGCTTATACGTGAGCTTTTATCCCTAATAATATACATTTTATCCGCAATGCTTTCTTACATCCTATGGCAACTGGTTCTCCCTCTCCTGCGGGCGAATCGAGCCATGATGCTTTTATAAGGTTTTCCACACTTCTTGTAATTTTTATAAGTTTTTGCACGCTTTTTAGCTATATTGGCACATACCTCGCCAAAAAAATCCACTTAATTTTTAAAACAAAGGTCAATCAAATAGGCGGTATTATCTATGGCATCTTGCGCGGCATCTTTGTTATGGTGCTATTCACCTTACTTTTCGAGGCCTATCCCCAAGAGGGTTGGTTTTCGCACGCCCTTGTTAAACCCTTTCTTGATACTATAGGAGCAAAATTGCTTCAGATAATCCCTAGCGGCTCTATTTATATTCTGTACGAGATTTTCAACGGTACCTCTTAGCCAAGGCGCCCTTTTGTCGATGCCGTATTTAATGCTAAAAAATCAGCGCCCACCCCCCCGATATCTCAAATCAACTGAAGGGGCTTTAATTTGCACAGGCCTTTAACCTGATACGAATTCGTGGTATAAAACGCTGTTTACAACACATCGGATATGAAAATGGCAACTCGCTCCCCTGCAGATTTTTTTACCCTTGATGAAGACGTCCTGCATGAAGAATGTGGTGTTTTCGGTATCCTTGGCCATAGCGATGCTGCGGCTTTAACCGCCCTTGGGCTACACGCTCTACAACATCGCGGCCAAGAAGCGGCTGGGATTGTCTCTTATCATAATTCTATGTTTCATCAAGAAAAACACATGGGGCTTGTGGGCGACCATTATACCAAACCCGCCACGCTTTTACGTCTACCAGGCGACCGTGCTATTGGCCATAACCGCTATTCTACCACGGGAGAAGTCGCTCTACGCAATGTGCAACCGCTTTTTGCGGAGCTTGAAGTAGGCGGCATTGCCATCGCACATAACGGCAATCTTACAAATGCCTTGACCCTTCGGCGAGAATTGATCGCTTCAGGGGCGATTTGCCAATCGACCTCTGATTCTGAAGTGGTATTGCACCTTTTAGCGCGCTCGCGAAAACCCACATCGTCTGCGCGCTTTGAAGATGCGATTCGCCAAATTGAAGGTGGCTATGCCATGCTAGCCCTGACAAGAACCAAGCTTATTGCTGCACGCGACCCGATCGGGATCCGCCCGCTTGTTATGGGAGAATTGGATGGTAAACCTATCTTCTGCTCTGAGACCTGCGCCTTGGATATTATTGGGGCGCGTTACATTCGTGATGTAGAAAATGGGGAAATTATCATTTGTGAAATTCAGCCTAATGGCGAAATCACCACAACCGAAATAAAACAGCAAAACAGGAAGCCAGAAAAGCTTTGCCTATTTGAGTATGTATATTTTGCCCGGCCAGATTCTATTGTTGGTGGTCGCGATGTCTATACAGCACGCAAAAATATGGGCGCTAACTTAGCCCATGAAGCACCCTGCGTGGCTGATGTTGTAGTACCCGTGCCTGATGGCGGCACGCCAGCAGCTCTTGGCTATGCCCAAGCGAGCGGCATCCCCTTTGAGCTGGGGATTATACGTAATCACTATGTGGGACGAACCTTCATTGAACCTACACAACAAATCCGCGCTTTGGGGGTGAAGCTAAAACACTCCGCCAACCGCGCCGTCATACAAGATAAGCGCGTGGTCTTAGTAGATGATTCCATTGTTCGAGGAACCACTTCTGTGAAAATCGTACAAATGTTGCGCGAAGCGGGAGTGCAAGAAGTACATATACGAGTTGCAAGCCCCATGATCTTCCACCCCGATTTTTATGGAATTGATACTCCAGAAGCCAATAAATTACTGGCTAACCAATATAGTAATGTTGAAGATATGTGCCGTTTTATTGGCGCTGATTCTCTTGCCTTCCTTTCAATTGATGGACTGTATAAAGCTGTGGATGGCGCGCCTCGGGATCCGCATAATCCCCAATTTACAGACCACTATTTTACGGGCGATTACCCGACGCGGCTTCTGGATCAAGATAGTCCATCCCACGTCCATAAATTATCAGTGCTTCGTAGCAGCGGCTAATAATCCTTAACAAAGTTTTGATAAGTAAATGAAAACAAATCCTATGGACTTTAGCTTGGAAGGGCGCATTGCTCTTGTAACTGGTGCTTCACGTGGCATTGGGTATGCATTAGCTTATAGTATAGCCAAACGAGGCGGCCACATTATTGCTGTGGCGCGGGGGCGCAAAGGGCTTGAAGCTCTTGATGATGAGATTCAAACCATAGGAGGCAGCGCCACCCTTATTCCCCTTGATCTAAGTGATGGTACGGCCATTGATGATTTAGGTCAATCCTTAGCAAAACGTTTTGGACGACTTGATATTTTGGTTGCTAATGCAGGAATTTTAGGCCAATTATCACCCATTGGGCATGGGAACCCGAGTATATTTGATGCTGTCATTGCTATGAATCTTACCAATCAGTGGCGGCTCATGCGCGCAACTGAGCCTCTTTTGCGCCAATCGACCGCGGGGCGAGTTATGCTTTTATCTTCTGGGGTTGCTCATTCGGCTCGTGCCTTGTGGGGAGCCTATGCAGCTTCAAAAGCAGGATTAGAAGTTTTAGGCCGCATCTGGGCTGAGGAATTAAAACAAACGACCATAAAGGTCAATATGGCCAATCCTGGCGCAACACGTACGCAAATGCGCGCTCAGGCCATGCCCGCAGAAGACCCTACCACTTTGCCTACTACGCACATGGTTGCTGAAAAGCTTGTGGCCCTTACCGCCCCTAATTTACAAAAAAGTGGTCAACTTTTTGATGCCCGCCAAGGCAAATTTTTTTCCTATCGCTTGCCCAGTCAATAATCAAAGCATGCCAAAGGAAACGTTGTTACATAATCGAAACTAAAACATTACATAACTATGCTAATACTCCAACCGCACATTAATCATAATGACGGCCTCTTGTGATTAAATGAAGCCACGCTGCAAAAGACAATGTAATCCCCTACTACGTGACTCCATATCAACACTACAACAAGCCGCTAGATATAAATAATATTTGCACTGGCTCTTTGTATAATCTTGTTATAAACCTTGCGCGGCTAGCCGCTTTACGTGGTCTGTATAAAGACGTAAAGGATGCTCCCCCAAAGGGCACAGACCACCCAATTGATTAATGGTATCAGCATGATCAAGGTTATAATTAGATTTAATCACCTTGCCGAAATGGCTGCTAAAGCGACCAACAAGGCCATCATTTTGGGTTTTTTCTTTGTAAAAAAAACGATTTAAGAGCACTAATATCATATAGAGTGGGTCAAGAATATTTGGACCTTGGCTGAGTGTACTTCCAATAACACCACTCCATGAATAACAATAAATGCCATTATCCACCATATTACCTTCGCCGCCCCATTCTTTTACGACCCCGATAGGATATTTTTTATTAAACTCTTCCATATAAGCATTGGTTAGAGTATCTGCGGCAGCTACGGAGTCTTGAGAAGTATCAGGATTACCAGATAAAGTGGATAAAAGCTTTGAAAAAGCGTCCACCACGGCAGCAACCACCGTTTCAGGGATACTCCCTTCGGGGATAGCACCGCGAACAATATCGGCAATTTCTGAACCTTGATGCGGGGCTGAAACCGTAGTTAATGAAGCGACACTCAAAGGATTATGGCCAGCCGCATAACGAATGGTGATCCCACCCTGACTGTGCCCAAGCAAGTTCACTTTTTCTGCACCCGTTTTAGCTTTTACATCTTCGATCACATTCAGAAGTTGCCCACCACGAACTTCTGGATCATTAGCCGCAGAAAGCGTCGGAATATGAACATCTACGCCTAAATCCTTCAATGCTTCGGGGATCTTATACCAATAAGGCTGCCCAAGAATTTTATCAAAACCAAATAAGCCATGAACAAGAATAAGAGGATATTTTAACATTATATTTTCCTTTCGCTAAGGCAATAGCGCCTTGCGAAAATGAAAATATCATGGAAGAATTTGTGACGTACAATTTTCTTTCTATTCAAAAATGTGCTCGTTTAAGGACGCTCCAAAGAAAAGAATTAGCTTCATTATAATGCGGGCGGGTTTTACATCTCATTTTGTCTTGCTGACGCTTCGTTACGGGTAGCCTCTAGAAGTTGGCGGCGGCGATACGCCATACCACTCAAAGGCAAAAAGACAACATAGCTGATAGTGGTTAATAATAATGTTTCCCAAACGTAAGCCATTAAAAATCCCACATACAGCACCAAAACCAACACGGCGGGCACCACAATATCACGACGCAGGTACCGGCCAATTGATTTTGCATTCCACACAGGCAAGCGACTAATCAATAAAAACGCCACAACCACCGTATAAAAGCTAAAAGCAAGTCCCCACCCAAAACTAGGGATAAAACCAAGCGAACCAATATAAATTGGCAAAAGAACTAAGAGCGCCCCTGCTGGCGCGGGAACGCCCACAAAATATTCATTCTTCCAAGCAGGCCTATTGGGATCGTCAAGCATCACATTAAAGCGTGCCAACCGCAAACAGCAAGCAACACAATAAACCAAAGCCGCAACCCAGCCCACTTGATGAACTTGCGATAAAGTAAAGGAATAGACAATAAGAGCAGGTGCTACCCCAAAATTAATCACATCGGCAAGAGAATCAAGTTGCGCCCCAAAAGGAGTATTACCCTTCATCAAGCGCGCCAAACGGCCATCAACCCCATCTAAGACCGCCGCTAAAAGCACCATAAAAATTGCCTTTTCATAGCGATACTCAAAAGCTAAGCGAATGCTCGTAACACCCGCACAGATCGCTAATACTGTGATCAGATTAGGCATCACATAACGAAGCGGTAGAGTAGACGCCGTAAAATGCGAATCAACGCTATTTTGTTCATCTAACGGAGGCTCCGGTGGGAGAGGCATTCGATTATCCAAAACTAATCCACTCTAAATTCTGTTAAAGGGCTGCTGTCGTCAAAGGATGCAAAAACCGTTTCGCCACCCACCGCTGTTTGACCGACGGCCACTCGGATATTTGCCGTTATTGGGAGGTATATATCTAGCCTTGATCCAAAACGGATAAGCCCAAAACGTTGGCCAGTAGATACAACCTGATTTTCCTGCCCCCAGCACACAATACGCCGTGCCACCAAACCAGCCACCTGCACAACAGCCACATCGCCATGAGCACTCTCAATAACCAAGCTATTGCGCTCATTATCGGCGCTAGCTTTATCCAACTCTGCATTAGCAAATTTGCCAGGGCGGTAAAAAATCGCACGAATCGTGCCAGCTATAGGGATACGATTAATGTGACAAGAAAACACATCCATAAATACTGAGATTCGAAGCATATCTTGGTCACCAAGCCCCAACTCCAGCGGAGGTTTGTAAGATCCTACAAAAGAAATCCGCCCATCCGCTGGGCTAACAACCACATGCGAATCAAAAGGAATAACCCGCTCTGGGTCGCGAAAGAAATAGATACACCAGATGGTGAGCACCAACCCAACCCAAAATAGCGGCGCCCATAGCCACCCCAGCAAAAGGGAAGCAATAAAAAATAAAGCAATAAACACATAGCCCTCTTTGTGAATAGGGGCAAAACCATTGCTAATAGAGCGTACTATACTCATAAAATTTCCTGTTCAATTCTCTTAATGCCTAACGACGCATACCCCCTACCTAACTTTTTTAATGCGCATTCATCTAGAAATCTCCTCTTAAGTGACGATACCTAAAGAATCTTCCTCACGCATTTTTCGTAGTTTTTCTTCTGTTTGGGATACCTCACGTTGCTTATTCCACATGGAAGCATAAAGCCCTTTTTGCGCTAAAAGCTCTTTATGTTTGCCGCGTTCAATAACCCGCCCCCCTTTTAGCACAAGAATCTCGTCAGCGCCAATCACCGTTGAAAGGCGGTGGGCAATTACCAAGGTGGTACGGCCTTTACTAACCACATCCAAAGCTTGTTGAATTTCCTGTTCTGTCGCAGTATCAAGCGCTGAAGTTGCTTCATCCAAAATCAGGATTGGTGGTGCTTTCAAAAGGGTGCGCGCAATAGCGACCCGTTGCTTTTCACCGCCCGATAATTTAAGCCCCCGTTCACCCACCATAGTCTCAAACCCTTCGGGTAGCGCCTCAATAAAATCACTAATCTGAGCCATTTTGGCCGCGTTGTAAACATCTTCATCGCTTGCATCAAACCGGCCATAACGAATATTATAAGAAATTGTATCATTAAAAAGTACCGTATCTTGCGGAACCATTCCAATCGCCCCGCGCAAGCTTTCTTGACTGACATCCCGCAAATCCTGGCCATCAATAGTTATCCTACCATTTTGCACATCATAAAAGCGAAATAATAGACGCGATATGGTAGATTTTCCCGCCCCCGATGGCCCAACTATCGCAACGGTCTTGCCGCTTGGCACTTCAAAATTAAGGCCACGTAAAATAGGCCTTTGGGGATCATAGGCAAATTCCACATTTTCAAAACGGATTGATGCCTTATCTATCATTAAGGGCTTTGCACCTTCTTTATTATGGACTTCTTGGGTGACATTAAGAAGGGAAAACATTGCCTCAATATCAGTAAGGCCTTGGCGCACCTCACGATAAATAAAACCAATAAAATTCAACGGTACCGCCAATTGCATCAATAGAACATTAATAAAAACAAAATCTCCGAGGGTTTGCCGCCCTTCCATAACCGCATAACCTGATAAAACCATAAGAATGGTCATACCAAGACCAAAGATTACCGCTTGACCAAAATTTAACCACCCCAAAGAAACCCATACCTGCGTAGCTGCCTTTTCATAACGAGCCATTGACGCGTCAAAACGGCGCTCCTCAAGGCGCTCATTGCTAAAATACTTCACTGTCTCATAATTAAGCAGGGAATCCACCGCCCGTGTATTAGCTTCCGTATCAGAATCGTTCATATCGCGCCGAATAGAAATACGCCAATCGCTAGCCCGCACCGTGAACCATGTGTAAAGGCCTACAGTAAACGCGATAATTACCAAATACAAAGCACCGTAATGAATGTATATAACCGTAGCGGTAAGCAAAAACTCTAACACCGTAGGAGCAGAATTTAGGATCGTAAACCGAACGATCGCTTCAATCCCTTTTATACCGCGCTCAATAATCCGAATTAAACCACCAGTTCGACGCTCTAAATGAAAACGCAATGATAATGCATGCATATGAATGAAGGTCTTATTGGCCAATTCCCGCACAGCATATTGCCCAACCCGCGCAAATAAAGAATCACGCAATTGGTTGAGGCCAGCTTGAATAATTTTAGCTATATTATAAGCAACGATTAGCAAAATAGGAATGCCCAGAAGTGCTTCCCAATGATAAGACAAACTTGTATTTGTTAAAAAATAATGGTTTAGGGCATCGGTCGCGTATTTAAAAAAATAAGGTACAGAGATCAAAACAAGTTTAGCCAAAATGAGATAAACAAACGCCCATAATACACGCTTCTTTAAATCCGGCCGTTTAGCAGGCCACATATAAGGCCATAAATTATATAATGTCTGAAAAACCCGCCCTGAATCAACAGAAGCAGACTTAGAATTTTTTGATAATCTCATTGCTCTCTTTTTCTCTTACCCCAAGCCCTTATATGAGTTACGCGCCCTTGTACTAAGCTTGAGAGGGTATAGAAAAAAAGCCCAAGCCAAATTAACACAAAGGCCCAAAACTGCACAATATCTAATGGTTCTTTAAACAAAAAGACGGCAATCAACAACATGCAGGTAGGGGAAAGATACTGCATAAGACCCAGCGTCGAAAGGCTTAGTTTTTTACTACCAACGGCATAGAGAATAAACGGGATAGCCGTCAAAGGGCCAGTCAAGAATAATAAAAGCCGGTCGCGCCCAGTACCATAAATAAAGTGATCCTGCCCTTTTATAATAAAGAACCCTGCCACAAAAAACATAGGGATAAAAAGAAGCAGTGTTTCAATCATAAAACCTTCTATAGCGCCCACAGGAAGAGATTTCCGAAGAAAACCGTATATAGAAAAAGTAAGTGCTACCAAAAGCCCCATCCACGGCACTGCCCCTATATGGTAAGCCAAAATCAAAACCGCTAACGTGGCCAGCGCCACTCCAACCCATTGTAGAGGCGACAAATGCTCACCTAAGAAGAAAAAGCCTAATAGTACACTCATCAATGGGGCGATATAATAACCAAAAGCCCCATCAAGCGTATGGCCATGGGATACCGTCCAAATATAAATACCCCAATTGCACGAGACACAAAAAGCCGTTAGCCCCAGCATAGCCACAAGGCGTGGTTTTTTCAGTGCCGCTATAACCCCATCTACGCGTTTCAAAAGAATTAAAAGCGCAAAGACAATAGGCAAAGCCCAAATCAAACGGTAGGCTAAAACTTCAATTGAAGGAATATAAGCGATAATTTTGAGATAAAGAGGAAACATCCCCCAAAACGTATAGGCAATAAAACTCGCCATAAGGCCTTGATAGTGATTCATCCTAGTAGCGGCACTTGAGTCGTTTTTTCCCCCGTGGCCATCAAGGCAGGCCTGCTCTACTATCTCATCACTCATTTTTAATGCCGCCTTTAATTAATAATTTCTCTTAGTTTAAACGCTACAATAAAAAGATCGCTAAAGTAATTACCATTTTTAGCTATTTTTTTATACCACTTGGCGGCGTATAAATCTTCCACTTCTATATTATTTTTCCGAGAAAAACTTCCAATACATCTGGTCTTTATCAGGATATAGAACCGTAAATTACATAATGTCTAAAAAACCCGCCCTGAATCCAAAGAAGCAGATTTAAGATTTTTTATGATTTCATTGCTCCCTTTTTTTCTTGGCTCCAGCCCTTATATGAGTTACTCGCTGCTGCATAAAGTTTGAAAGTGTGTAGAAAAACAGGCCAAGCCAAATCAACACAAAGGCCCAAAACTGTATAATATCTAATGGTTCTTTAAACACAAAGACAGCAATCAACAACATACAAGTAGGAGTAAGATACTGCATAAGCCCGAACGTTGAAAGGCTTAGTTTTTTGCTAGCAACGGCATAAAGGATAAGCGGGATAGCGGTCAAAGGACCAGCAAGGGGTAATAAAAGCCGATCATACCCCGTACCGTAAATAAAGTGATCCTGCCCTTTCATAACAAAGAACCCCGCCACCAAAAGCATAGGGATAAAAAGAAGTAGTGCTTCAATCATAAAGCCTTCTATGGCGCCTACGGGAAAACATTTACGAAGAAAACTATAAATAGAAAAAGTCACCGCTACCAAAAGCCCCATCCACGGCACCGCCCCTATATGGTAGGCTAAAATTAAAACCGCCAATGCGGCAAGGACCGCCCCAAACCATTGCAGAGGCGTCAAATATTCACCCAGAAAGAAATAGCCTAATAGTATACTCATCAAAGGAGCAATATAATAACCAAGAGCTCCCTCTAGCGTATAACCACGAGATACCGTCCAAATATAGACGGCCCAGTTACAAGAAACACAAAAAGCTGATAGCGCCATCATAGCCACAAGACGCGGTTTTTTCAATACCGCGATGACCCCATTCACGCGCTTTAAAAGGACTACAATCGCAAAGACGATAGGCAAAGCCCAAATCAAGCGATAGGATAAAACCTCAATCGAGGGAATATGCGCAATAGTTTTGAGATAAAGAGGAAATATGCCTCCAAGAATATTGGCAATCAAACTCGCCATAATGCCTTGATAGCTATTCATCCTAGTCGCAAAACTTGAGCGGCTCCTTCCCCCCTGACCATTAAGACAGGTCGACCCTACCCCTTCATTACTCATTTATTAAGAGTTCCTCTTTAACTTAAGCGTTTCGGACGAATCAAACGGTACAATAAAAAGATCGCTAAAGTAATGACCATGATCATCTATTTTTTCATACCACTCAGCGGCATATAAATCTTCCACTTTTACATTACTTTTAGAGAGGAGTTCCTCCAGCCACGCCTGGTCTTTATCAATTTCTTCAAGCGCTGTATCGATAAGTTTTCCGTTATCAATAAGGACTACAAATTTGCGCGCCTCTTCTTTTTTTATAATTGATAGTTCTCCATTTGATTCGAGACGAGCAAAAGCCAACTCATGCATGCCTGCCCCTTTGATTCTCAACATGGTTGCTAAGTCTTTGCCATTCACGTTCAGACGCTTGATTGTATCCATTTGGAATTTGCCATCCTGCACTAAAATACTATCTCCACCCGCCAAAAGCCTATGCCAAAGAGATGACGAACGACGCATAAAATTCAGCAAAGCTATTAATAATTGCCAAATGAGCAAAATGACCACTAATTGTGTCACACTAATGTCAGGATCGTTAATTGCACCCGAAATCATGCCCCCCATTACAAAGTTGCTTATCAAATCAAGCGGGGTCATTTGACTTAAATTGCCACGACCCGTGGTCCGCAGAGCCAATAAAAAGGCCACAAGCCCTACAACAAGTTTAAGAGCAATATAACCATAAGCAAGAATAGATTCCATGTTTCCCCTACTGCATCAACCGCTCCTTAGATTTTCTTTACCTCCCAGCGGGTAAAGCGCTTTCCAGTTTCGGCATCTTTAATATCATATAGAGCAATGTTACGAGCGGCGAGTTCATCGCGAATTGCATCGGCAGCCACCCAATTCTTATTATGGATAAGGGTCAGCCTTTCGGCAATGCAAGCATTGATATATTTTTCATCAACCCCGCTTTCGGGAGCAAAAATTGGGTGATTCAGTGTCAAGAAGGATTCATCAGCTAAGCCCAAAAGGCTTATACCTGCTATCAAGGCCTTGACATCCCCCCTTTTATAAGCTTGGCGCAAAAGAGTGATGGCCTTTGGACTATTTAAATCCTCCCCCAAAGCCTGAGCAAAGGGAAAAATATCCTCCTTTAAAGGTTTAAAAATACTAACGTTCTTGCTCTCTTTGCGCAAAAGATCATACCAACGATAAAGTTCACGCCCCGCTTGTAATAAGCGTTCATACGTCCAGTTCAAAGGCTCTCGATAATGGGTTTGCAACATAGAAAAACGCGCCGCAAGCCCCACAAAGCTTTGCTGGATAGACGGCATTAAACCTGCAACTTCGGGCAAAGGGCTTTCTAATATGCTACGAATGGTGATAAAATGACCAAGACTTTTTGACATCTTTTGCCCTTCTAATTGGACCATACCATTATGCATCCAATAATTAGCCATTTGCTCTGTACCAAAAGCGGCACAACTTTGCGCGGTTTCATTTTCATGGTGAGGAAATAGTAAATCAGCTCCGCCCCCATGAATATCAAAAATATTAGCCAATGGATTGTCAGAAGCAAGGCCGCCGCCGTAAGGCGTCAGCAATTTGGCCATAGACATAGCCGAACATTCAATATGCCAGCCAGGCCGCCCCAAAACAGCAATGCCCGCCGGCGATGACCAACCTGGTTCATGGGCTTTCGAGGGCTTCCAAAGCACAAAGTCCATCTCATCGCGCTTATATCCCGCAACATCAACTCGCGCACCCGCTAACATTTCATCCAATGAACGTCGTGCAAGCGCGCCATAAGCAGGCCGATCCCGCATGCTTGCCACCGAAAACAAAACGTGATCCTGAGCAACATAAGCATGGCCCCTTTCAATTAACCGCTCAATCACCGCGCGCATATCATCTAAATGCTCGGTTGCCCTTGGCTGTGTTGTGGGTGGCAAGCAGCCAAGCGCGGTCGCGTCGCTTTGAAACTGCATGTTCGTCTTTTCCGTAAGACGCCAAATCGCCTCATTTAAAGGTAAAGCTGGGTAATCTTTGGCGGCACGAGCGTTAATTTTATCATCCACATCGGTTATATTGCGTGCGTAGATCACCTGCTCTGCACCATAGATAAAACGCAAAAGGCGAAAGAGCATGTCAAAAACAATCACAGGCCGTGCATTGCCGATATGAGCATTGTCATAAACGGTAGGGCCGCATACATAAAGCCGCACTTTTTTGGGGTCAATTGGAGCGAAAATATCCTTCTGACGGGTACGGATATTATAAAAATATAAATTTATCATTGGAATTCCAAAGCTGAGCCAATCTCATTTTCCTTATCAGGTGAATTACCCCGTGCCAAGCAACGCTGGGTACGGGCGTTAACCTTTCCGGCGATATCTTGAGTATAGGCAAAGATCAAGTACTGACAAGCATTTCATTTCTGCTAATAATTTATAAACCTTAGTCATCAATTATTGGATTCTTGCATGAGCCGCCAAAATACGAATTTCCTTAAAATCGTCGCCGAAGAACAAAAGCTTGTCGCGCTTGAATACCAAAACGAAGCATGGATTGGTGGTATGTTAAATGGCATCGATCCAAAAATTTTAGCTTCTGCCGCTTTTGATACCGCCCTGCGTCATTTGCTCAAAACCCAATCAGAGGCATCTGCATTGGATTTACTTCGACAAATGCATGATAAAGTGATTATGGGGGAATTTTCTGCCCATAAAACCCTGCAATAAAGTGTCTAATAAAAAGCAATGGGCTCGCCTATACTAGGCGTAATGAGCTCTCCCTCCCACATAACACGTTTACCGCGAATGATAGTACCCACAGGCCAACCCTTGACTCTTTTACCGTTATAAGGTGTCCAGCCTACTTTCGTTGCCATTTGGCTATTTTCTAAAACAGCTTCATGTTTAAGGTCAACAATGGTCAAATCAGCGTCATAACCAACGGCAAGGCGCCCCTTACCTTTAATGCCAAACACACGCTGAGGGCCATGAGATGTCAGATCGACAAAACGTAAGAGCGATAATCGCCCCGCATTCACATGGTCAAGCATAATGGGTACAGTGGTTTGTACCCCTGTCATGCCCGAAGGTGAAGCGGGATAGGGTTTTGCTTTCTCTTCCAAACGATGGGGCGCGTGATCAGAACCTAAAACATCAACAATGCCCTGCTGAATACCATACCACAGACCATCACGATGGCGACTTTCACGCACAGGGGGATTCATTTGTGCCAAGGTTCCCAAACATTGATAATAATCAGCGCTTAAGGTTAAGTGATGTTGGGTTGCCTCTAGGGTAGCAATGTCCTTGTGCTCCTTGAGGAAAACAATTTCTTCTGCTGTAGAAATGTGAAGCACATGAATCAAAGCGCCTGCTTGGCGTGCTAAATGCACTAAACGCTGGGTAGCCTGCAAGGCTACTTTTTCATCACGCCAAATAGGATGAGAGCACACATCATTTACTACCTGCAAGGGTAGCCGAGCTTTTAAACGTGCTTCATCTTCTGAATGAAAGGCTACGCGACGTCGGCTATTCTGCAGAAGTTTTAAAATTGATACATCGTCATCAAGCAAAAGATCGCCGGTAGAAGATCCCATAAAAACTTTGATACCTGCAGCGCCAGGCAAACGTTCTAATTCAGCTACATGAACGGCATTTTCTCGCGTACCCCCCACCCAAAAAGCAAAATCACAATGCATACGGTGACGCGCTCGCCGCACCTTATCGGCCAGACTTTCAGCATCAACAGTAAGAGGAGCGGTATTAGGCATTTCAAAAACGCTAGTCACTCCGCCCAAAACAGCCGAACGCGCTCCCGATTCCATATCTTCCTTATATTCACCACCAGGCTCACGGAAATGCACTTGGCTATCAATGACACCAGGCAGAATGTGCAAACCGTGGCAATTGATAACCTCTACCGCTTCATGGTTATCTAAATCCCCAATTGCAGCTATACGCCCTTCATATACACCAATATCAGCGTTAAATACTCCGTCATGATTCACCACCCACGCGCCTTTGAATAAACAATCATAAGGGCCATGCACAGAACAATCCAAGCGCGGAATGGATATTATAGACTTAGACATAATACGCTCCTTGCAGCAGGGCACTTAACCCATTACTAATAGATCAAAAGGTAAAACCATGATTAAAAATTATCATACGCTCTCTATAAAAGATCGCAAGCTTTTTGCAATAAACGGGCAAGACGCCAGCGCATTCCTACAGGGCCTTATCACCACCGATATTGAGCAAATAGCGCCCCAAAACCTCTTACCTGGTGCCCTTTTATCTGCGCAAGGCAAGGTGTTGTTTGATTTTCTCATTGGCCGCTATCAAAATGGCTATTTGATTGACATCGCACACGACTTAGCTCCCGATTTTATAAAACGCTTAAATCTTTATAAATTGCGCAAGAGTGTAGAAATTATTGAGTTATTACAATATGATACCTACGTATCTTTAACTAATAATTTACCATTTAAAGATTTTTCTTTAGCTTTTTATGATAAGCGCTTCAAAAAACAAGAAAAAGTCATAAGATTCTACCTGAATACCAGCTTTCAAACAGATGGCCAAGAAGCGCATAATTGGAAACGGTTATGCATCCATCACGGTCTTGCGGAAGGAGGACGCGATTACGACTTAGGTCAAGTCTTCCCTCACGATATTAATTACGACCAAATTTTTGGCCTTTCCTTTCATAAAGGTTGCTACATCGGTCAAGAAGTCGTTTCCCGCATGCACCACCGTGGCCTTATAAGACGGCGCATGCTGATAGCCCGTGGAGAGAGCCCCCTACCCTCCCGCGCTATAGTAAGCGTCAACGGTATAGCCATAGGTCAACTTGGTGAGGCCGTTGGCCATGAAGCTTTAGCCCTTTTACGGCTTGACCGCGTAGCAACCGCCGTGAAACAAGGTCACATGATTATAGCGGCAGGCGTTCCTCTTAAGGTAACAATCGCCGCACAAATGGCATATGATTTCTCAGATTACAAATAGAAAAAACTACGGTTTAGGATTATAGGTTTCTGCTTGGCTTGGGAAGGTGCGTGTTTTTACATCTTGAGAATAGGCTTTAATAGCATCTTCCATCAACGTGCCAAAAGCCCCATAACGACGCACAAATTTCGGTACCCTATTATTATAACCTAGCATATCCTCCATCACCAGAATTTGTCCATCACATTGTGCCGATGCACCAATACCAATAGTGGGGACAGAAACGGCTTGCGTTAACGCGACGGCCAAAGGCTCTACCACACCTTCAATTACAACGCAAAAAGCTCCTGCAGCCTCTAATGCCTGTGCATCACGAACAAGACGCTCTTTTTCATCCGGCCTATGTCCTTGAGTTTTAAACCCCCCTAAACTATTCATCGCTTGGGGCGTAAGACCTATATGTCCCATAACTGGAATGCCGCGCTGACACAAAAAGGTAACCGTTTCCGCCATCCGCGTGCCACCTTCAAGCTTAACCGCACCGCAGCCCGTTTCCGCTATTATTCGCGCGGCATTGGCAAATGCTTGTTGTGGATTTTGCTCATACGAACCAAACGGCATATCAACCACCACCAACGCGCGTCTTGAATGAGAAACCACTGCCCTGCCATGAGCAATCATCATATCCACACTCACCGCGAGCGTGGATTCATAGCCATAAACAATCATCCCCACACTATCGCCTACCAAAAGGATATCACAATGGGTATCAGCAATCCGCGCACTATACGCTTGATAGGCAGTCAAAGCCACCAACGGCTCCCCCCCCTTCCTCGCTTGGATTTGCGGCGCCGTTAACCGCTTTATTATTTTTGAAGTGCTCATTTCGCCTCATGTAAAATATGTTGATCAATCAGCCGCACAGAACCAAAGCGCACCGTTAATAAAATAACGCTTTCGTTTTCCAATTTGCCATGGACTTGAGCCAAAGTGCGGGCATCACGCAGATCAATCGCCTCAACCACAGCGCGCGGTTCTTGCGAAAGACAAGCACGTATCCTTTGTCGTAACCGCGCACACGAACGCTCACCCTCTTCATATAGCTTTTGTGTAGCAGCTATAGCAGTAGGGATAATAGCGGCCGCTTGCCGATCTTCTGGTGTTAAAAATTGATTACGTGATGAGCGAGCGACGCCATCATCATCACGTTGAGTAGGCACGCCGATAATTTCCACAGGAAACGCCAAATCTCTAACCATTTGACGAATGATTGTAATTTGCTGAAAATCCTTTTCACCAAAAAAGGCATGGCTTGGTTGGACAATATTAAATAATTTTGCCACCACACTGGTAACGCCTCGAAAATGCCCAGGACGCAAACGCCCTATCAACATGCGTGATAGACGCGCTACATCAACCAAAGTTTGATTGCCCTTTGGCCACATTTCATCAAGGCTTGGAGCAAAAACATAATTCACCCTCGCTGCTTTTAGAAATGCACAATCCCTCGCGAGATCGCGTGGGTAAGCATCAAAGTCTTCCCTAGGCCCAAATTGTTTAGGGTTAACAAAAATAGATACAACACTATAAGCACACAAGCTCTGGGCATACCGCACAAGCTCCAAATGCCCCTCGTGTAGAGCACCCATAGTAGGAACCAAACCGATTGTAGCTCCCTTTGCCCTAGCCACGGCTAACTCTTGCCGCAATGAGCTGATTTCTTGAAAAACTTTCATATATCACTCTTTTTAAGCACAAGCGCCAATTAAACACTCAAGAGTTGTCGTTCAATAAGACGAATAAAACCATCGCGAATCATTGGCGGCTCTATCTGCCTCGGCCCCCAAACATTTTGGTACAAAAAATAATGCGTCAAAGCAAAACCCTTTTGCAACTCTTCTAGATTCGAAGGACGGCCAAGCTTTTTGGCAAGAAAAAGCGGCAAAGCTAAAAGGCGATCTTTCCACGGTTGTCCCGCTTGGGCACAAACAGCGCGAGCTGATTTTGGCGATACATAAATCAAATCATCAGTATTTCCTGTGGCCACACAAGCTGAAAGATCTAACCCAAAGCCCAATTCCGCTAGTAATAAAACTTCAAACCGTACCAATAATTCGGCGCAAAGTAACGGTTCTTCACAATGATTTAGCAAAAGCTGCAAACCATCATAAAGGGTGGGGTGAGGATCGCGCTCGGGCAAAAGCCGCAAATGAGCCGCCGCAATTTGCAAAGCGTAAAGCGCTTGAGGCGCGGCAATGCAACGCGCAGCCCAAAAAGCGATAGGCTCAAAACGAAACGCGCCCAAATGTTCATCAAGCCGTGCCCACCAAGAGGCCAGAACGCAATTACCAGCTTGTAAAAGCGGTGCAAAACGACGCGAGCGCCCGCCCTTTAAAACCCCCATATGGCGGCCATGCTGGCGTGTCATCACCTCCACAATAGCGCTAGTTTCACCATGAGGCCGCACGCCTAAAATAATTGCCTCTTCTTGCCATTCCATTATTCAGAAAAACTCAACCCCATTTCGCGATAACGTTCTGGATCATTGCTCCAATTGTCACGCACCTTCACAAATAGAAAAAGGTGTACCTTTTGCTCGGTAATTTCCATTAATTCTTTACGCGCTGCTTGGCCGATAGCTTTAATTGTTTCACCACGCGCACCTAGCACAATTTTCTTTTGGCTAGCACGCTCCACATAAATCACTTGGTTAATTTTTACAGAACCGTCTTTACGATCTTCCCAACTTTCTGTCTCAACCGTTGAAGAATAAGGCAATTCTTCATGCAGGCGCAAATAAAGCTTTTCGCGAGTAATTTCGGCCGCCAGTTGCCGCATCGGCATGTCAGATATTTGATCTTCAGGGTAATAAAAAGGCCCTTCAGGCATGATAGAAACCAAATGATCCAAAAGATCTTGGCAACCAGAACCCTTAAGCGCCGAAACCATAAAAGTACGTCTAAAAGCATGGCGCGCATTTAGTTTAGCCGTCAGAGCCAACAGAGAAGGCGGCGATACACTGTCCACTTTATTCAGCACTAAGATTTTATCTTGCTGAATTGTAGAAAGCGTATCAAGAAGCGCTTCTACTTCACTATTGATACCTAAATGTGCGTCAATCAGCACCAAAACTACATCTGCATCTTTTGCTCCACCCCAAGCGGTAGATACCATAGCGCGATCAAGCCGCTTTTGCGGGCGAAAGACCCCTGGCGTGTCAATTAGAACAATTTGAGCATTAGCCTGAATCACAATACCGCGCACCAAAACACGCGTAGTTTGTACCTTATGAGTAACAATAGAGACTTTTGCGCCTACCAATTGGTTAACTAAGGTTGATTTTCCCGCATTGGGCACGCCAATCAGTGCCACAAAACCAGAATGGGTTTTTTCTTTATTCATTTTTAATCCACTTATTTCCATATCGCCTCACGTAGCAGAAATGCTTCTGCCGCCGTGCGTTCTGCTTGGCGCCGCGAACGACCACAACCTCTGGCCGGAGCAAAACCTGCCACACGCACCTCAACTGTAAAAATCGGCTCATGATCAGGTCCGGAGCGCTCAACAATTTGATAGCGTAATTGGGTTCCCTTTTGCGCATGCGCCCATTCTTGCAATTCTGTCTTAGCATCGCGGCGCGCAGCGGTTAAATGTTTAGCACGCGCTTGCCAATAGGCTTGAATAAAGGGACGCACCGCCGCGAGTCCACCCTCTAAATAAAGCACCGCAATTAACGCTTCCACCACATCCGCATAAATATTTTCCATGCGATGTGGATGTAAATAACGCATATCAGCGCCTATATAGATAAGGGCAGGCAAACCAATTTCTTGAGCGATCAAAGAGCAAACTTCAGCATTGACCAGACTATTAAGCCGCACGGATAATTCACCCTCCGCTGCGGTGGGAAACATTTGCCAAAGCATTTCAGAAATGACCAAGCCTAGCACGCGATCACCCAAAAATTCTAGCCGTTCATAACTTTCCTGCTCATGATCTTGGATGCTAGCATGTGTAAGAGCCTTTTTTAAAAGACTAATATCCTTAAAATGGTGTTGTGTTTTTTCTTCTAAAAACGCAATAATCTGCCTTTCCATCGTGCATCCTTCGTTATTGCACACCCTATTCATAAGACAAGGGATGAATCGTTTGCACAAAGGTAAATAAGCGGCTCCAACGGATATCAAACGGCCAACGCCATAACTCCCAAGCCTGCGCGCCGTTACTCATAGAAAAAAAGATTAAATTCGCGCGACCAACCAAATTTTCCCGTGGCACGTAACCCACATCCAAACGACTATCATTTGAATTGTCACGGTTATCGCCCATCATAAAGTAATACCCTGGTGGCACTTCAAAAACCCTCGTATCATCGACCATTGGGAAATAGCCAAGATCAAGTGTATTATAGGAAACACCATTAGGCAAAGTTTCTTGATAAACATCAACGGGACGAGAAACTTCGGTAATATCAGGATTATCAACTTTACCAATTAATGTCCGCTCGACCGGCTTATCATTGATATAAAGCACTCCGCCGCGCATTTGAATGCGGTCTCCAGGCAAGCCAACCAAACGCTTAATATAGTCGATTTGCGTATCCTTGGGAAACCGAAACACTACCACATCGCCGCGGCTGGGCTCTTTGGCAAAAATACGCCCCGAGAAAAGATCTAGCGAAAGGGGAAAGGAATAACGCGAATAGCCATAAGCATATTTCGAAACAAAAATATAATCGCCCACCAATAAAGTGGGCCGCATAGAACCCGATGGGATAACAAAGGGTTGAAACAAAAAGCTACGGATGATAAAAACAAAAACTAAAACCTGAAAAAGAAAATAAATAAAAGATAAAAATCCTTCTTTTTCCTTGGTAGATCCTATTTTCCTATTCATGCTAAGATGCCTTATCGGTTTGCTAAGTAGTTGGAATGTCCGCGCAAGCCACCGCTTCAATGATAACAAAAGCCTGCGCATAGGGAAAATCATCAGTCATAGTTAAATGTATCACAGCGTGGTGAACCTTAGGTAACATGTTTTGCATCATCAGAGAAGCAAGATTTTTCAGCCGCAAACTGGGTTTACCAGAAAGGTCATTCATCACCTCTATATCACGCCAAAAAACTCCACACGCAATCCCTGTACCCAAAGCTTTTGCACAAGCTTCTTTAGCCGCAAACCGTTTGGCATAAGAAGCGGCACGATGATAATTTGCCTCTGATTTCTTTTGCTCTTCTTGCGTAAAAATACGCTCAATGAAACGTCTATCATACCGTTTAAGCGTTGCTTCTATACGTCTTATATCAACGATATCGCTGCCTATCCCTAGGATCATATGCATGCATCTTTTATATGTGTCATTGGGCTTTTCTCCGCGCCTTAGCACGGCGCCTCTCTTGAAAACGATAAGTAGTACGGTAGCTTAAAATATAAGCAATTGTTCCAAGAACAAGTCCCATCACCGTTCCACCAACTAAAATTGGTATAAGCACATCATCCCATGCAACCAAAAGGATATGCCAAGCCTCAGTCCAACTATGCTGGGTAAAGATCTGCCGTACTTCAGCAAGAGACATAGTAGAGGCATGATTAAAGAACGAAAAAATGAAACCGCCTAATTTATAATCAAGCAAGATGATAGGCAAAAAAGTAACCGGATTCGATAGCACCGTAGTGAGGGCTGCAGCTGCAATATTAGCACGCAAAGACCATGCTAAAGCCATAGCTAGAATTAAATGAAACCCGAAAAAAGGTGAGCAAGCGGCAAAAATACCAATACCTATCCCCAAAGCAATAGCATGAGGCGTGGCTGCTATCCGTAAAATACGCTTTTTCATATAAGCGAGCGAGCGCGCAAAAGAGCGCCGTGGCCAAAGCCACAATCGAACCATTTCTAAAAATCCCACTGGATCACGACGACGAAAAAGCATATCTCTCTATAATCTAATCAACGAAGCAGCATGCAATGCCCCTCACTACCCACTTTAAGTCAAACACCTTCCGCACCCTGCCATAAGGGTAGCGCTGCTTTAGACATGATATTAGAAGCAGGAGCGTTTTGCCCACACCCCCAAAAGGCTATGGCCGCACTTTACCAATTATAAAACCAGCGGTCAAATCTGAAGCAATCAAACTAAAGTTTGAAAGCAAAGGCCGTGGCTAGCATAGCGCGCCCTTAAGCCTAACATAGTGATATTTCATAATCTAGCATTGCGCTAAAATTGTGATTAATCAGCACACAACTATAACCTAAAGCCCGCGACTCCCTGGCTTAACCGCCGGAAGCTTAGCGAGATCCTCAGGCACCTCATCCGCAGCAAAGGAGGGCACTTCATATTGAGCCAAAGCAATTAGTGGTACGCCAACCTCTGCCTTGCCGCCTGAACGATCCATGATACAAGCAGCTGCTATTACCTGTGCACCCGATGACTCCATAGCAACTATTGTCTCACGAATCGAAACACCGGTAGTAACAATATCCTCAATAATCACTACCTTGGCTCCTTGGGTTATCTCAAAGCGACGAAGGCGAAAATGACCATTTTCACGCTCGACCCAAAGGGAGGGCACCCCCATATGCCGTGAGGTCTCATAACAGGGAATTAACCCACCAATGGCAGGTCCTACGAGATAATCAATGCTGTGCGTAAGCTCGGCTTGGATCTTTTTGGCAAGCGCGCAACAAAGCCTTTCAGTAAGCGTTGCATGCATAAAGACTTTAGCCTTTTGAAGATAAAGCGCGCTATGGCGACCCGAAGTTAAAATAAAGTGGCCCCTTAAAATTGCCCCAGCCTGTTCAAAGATTGCCATTACATCTTCTGTTTTCATTTTACCTTACCTTATGATCCATGAACGCGTTGCGCCATGCTAACTGATTTTGCTTGTTTTAATTGAGATAGAATCCTATTCAAGTGTTTTAAATCCCACACTTCGATATCCATAAGGATCTCAGTAAAATCAGGGGCGGTACGCACAAGCGATAGGTTCTGCACATTGGCATCATTATCCGCAATAGCCTTAGCTACCTCCACCAATGATCCGGGAGCATTAATAACAGTTACACTAATGCGGGCGGGGAAGCGCTCATGCATTTCTGCATCAAGATCCCAGCGCACATCAATCCAACGTTCAGGCGCGTCATCATATGCTATCAAGGCGAGCGATTGAATGGGATAAATAACAATGCCCTCTCCAGGATTTAGAATGCCAACAATACGGTCACCGGGCACCGCCCCTTCAGGTGCAAAGCGCACCATGATATCATTATTCGTACCGCGAATGGGTAACGCTTTAACACCAGTAAATGTAGGCTGGTGCGTAGCACCTAAATCGGTAGAATCCTGCTTATGATCCTTCTTCTCCTCACCTTCGGGAACTTTAAAAATCATACCTTGAGCGTTTTGTAAGTTAAACCAACCCGGCTCACCTGGCTTGATTGAGGGCTTTTGCGCCGCGCGATCATCTTGATAGTCAGGGAACATAGCTTTGATCACATCGCTTGAAGGCAATTCGCCCCGCCCCACCGCGGCCAAAACATCTCCAACATCTTTATGTCCTAAGCGTGGCAAAACCTTTGCCAAGGCCTCTTTAGAAAAGACCTGATCCAAACGTTCGAAATTGCGTTCCAAAATCCGCTGACCTAAGCCGGAATATTGCTTGCGTACTGCCGTCCGCGTTGCCCGGCGAATGGCTGAGCGAGCTTTGCCTGTGACAACAAGAGTTTCCCAGGCGGCGGGCGGTATCTGAGCCTTAGCACGAATAATCTCAACTTCATCGCCGTTCTTTAATTTAGTCATCAAGGGCATAGCATGGCCGTTAACCTTGACCCCCACACAGGAATCGCCAATATCCGTGTGTACAGCGTAAGCAAAATCAATAGGGGTAGCTCCATGAGGCAACGCAATTAAGCGCCCCTTCGGGGTGAAACAAAACACTTGATCTTGAAATAATTCGAGTTTCGTATGTTCTAAAAATTCTTCTGGGCTATCCCCTTGTGACAACGCCAAAATCGTTTGTCGCAACCAAGCATAAGCGTTTGTTTCCGCCGATAATTGATGGGAAGAATTATGCGAGCCACGGTCTTTATAAATCGAGTGCGCCGCCACCCCATATTCGGCCACCTGATCCATTGCGAAGGTTCGTATTTGCAACTCTACCCGCTGGCGCGAAGGGCCAACAATGGTTGTATGGATAGAGCGGTAATCATTTTGTTTTGGGATAGAGATATAGTCCTTAAATCGGCCAGGCACAATTTGCCAAGTGGTGTGAATAATCCCCAAGGCACGATAACAGTCCTCTACTTGATCAACCACCACCCGAAAACCAAAAATATCCGACAATTGCCCAAAGGAAAGCGCTTTGCTTTCCATCTTTCTAAACACAGAATATGGCTTTTTTTGCCGGCTTTTTACATAAGCCTTAATACCATTTTTAGCGAATAATTGACTGAGATCTTCTTCAATGGTTTTTAAAAGCCCATGATTACGCAAAGATAATTCAACTAAGCGATCAACCACGGCACGGTGTCCATCAGGGTTAAGATAAAAAAAGGCCAAATCTTCAAGCTCTTCACGCATATCCTGCATACCCATGCGCCCCGCTAAAGGCGCATAAATATCCATAGTTTCTTCAGCAATCCGACGCCGCTTGTCATCACGCATAACATCCAAAGTACGCATATTATGCAAACGATCAGCCAATTTTACCAAGAGCACCCGTACATCTTCACAGATGGCGATCAATAATTTGCGTAGATTTTCCGCTTGAACTGCCTTTTTTGAAACAAGATCCAAACGATTCAGCTTAGTGAGCCCTTCCACCAATTGGCCAATTTCTGCACCAAACAACTGATCGATTTCAGCACGGGTAGCATCTGTGTCTTCAATCGTATCGTGCAAAAGTGCTACAGCGATTGTTGCCTCATCAAGACGCATATCCGTTAAAATAGCTGCTACTTCTAAGGGGTGCGAAAAATAGGGGGCGCCGGACGCGCGCATTTGGCTGCCATGTTTTTGCATGGCATAAACATAGGCTCTATTAAGTAAAGCTTCATTCACATCTGGCTTGTAACGTTGTACACGCTCAACAAGCTCATATTGACGCATCATGAAAAGACTCCCTAACCACACATCCTTTATAGAAATTAAAAAAGGCGCGACAAAAGCCGCGCCTTCAAACCATCATGCAAAACGGGCTAGAAATCTTCATTTTTCTCTGGCGCAACAAGGCCTTCGATTCCCGCCAAAAGCTCTTCTTCTGACATATTAGCAAAAGCAATCGAATCGTTAAGAAGATCGGTAGAGCCCTCTTCTTTTTGGCTAGGCGCTTTTTCTAAAAGGCCTGCAATGGATTCAGGTTCATCCACTTCCACATGCTTTTGCAAGGAATGGATAAGATCCTCTTTTAAATCGGCAGGTGAAAGGCTTTCCTCGGCAATTTCGCGCAGAGCAACTACGGGGTTTTTATCATTATCGCGCTCTATCATAATCGCTGCCCCTTGCGAAATCTGCCGTGCACGGTGCCCAGCCAAAAGCACCAGTTCAAAACGATTGTCTACCTTGTCAATACAATCTTCTACTGTTACACGGGCCATAAGCACCCCTTTCATCGGTTGTATATTTCGGGATTCTAAGTCTGGGATACACAATCTCTACAAAAAAAACAACAAAAACAGCGATTGTTTCCTCTTTTTTGCCTCACAGGGCTTGGCAACCGCAAAATAGTGACATACTTATGAAGCAAGTTATAGATGTAGTAACAAAGTCTATTGGAAAAAATAATGCTTAATACTCAAGAAAAAATTGCCCTTTTTATTGATGGGGCTAACCTTTACGCCACATCAAAAAGTTTGGGATTTGATATAGATTACCAAAAACTCTTAAAAGCCTTCAATAAACGCGGATATCTTTTACGCGCCTATTATTACACTGCGCTACTTGAAGACCAAGAATATACCTCTATCCGTCCTCTCATTGATTGGCTTGATTATAACGGCTACCGCGTGATTACAAAAAACGCTCGTGAATTTATTGACGCAGCGGGTCGCCGTAAAGTCAAGGGTAATATGGATATTGAATTGACCATAGATGCCATGGAATTGGCTAATAGCGTAGACCATTTCGTAATATTTTCTGGCGATGGCGATTTTAGATCTCTTGTCGAAGCCTTACAAAGAAGGGGGCGTAAAGTAAGTGTCGTTTCAACCCTCGTGTCGCAACCAGCGATGATTTCTGATGAATTGCGCCGCCAAGCGGATCATTATATTGATCTTATTAGCTTGAAGGATGAAATTTGCCGTGCACCAAACGAACGCCCAATGAAAGACTATGATAACGGACAATAGATCTTAAAAATAAGTATTAAAGTATAAACTCGTCTAATTATAGTATAAATTTAGGCTTGATTTTGGCATATTTTTCAGAAAACTCTACTGACAGCACTTGGCAACCCGACTTCCCCGCTCCGCCCTATAACTGTACGCTGTGTCCGCGGCTCCACAGCTTTCTTTTGGCACAGCGTCAAAAAGAACCCACTTGGCATAATGCCCCCGTTCCAGCCTTTTTCCCCGCTCTAGGCCCTTTATCGACACGGCTATTGATTGTGGGCCTTGCACCGGGCTTAAGCGGCGCCAATCGAACGGGGCGCGCCTTTACGGGTGATTATGCGGGCATACTTTTATATAAAACCTTAGAGCGATTCGGCTTCAGTCGTGGTGCTTTTGCTGCAATGGCCGATGATGGCGTATCTCTTATTGAAACAGCCATTGTGAATGCAGTCCGCTGTGTCCCGCCGCAAAATAAACCGCTAGGGGATGAGATCAAGCATTGTCGGCGATTTTTAACGCCACTTTTGCTTAAATTGCCGCGGCTTTGCGCTGTAATCAGCTTGGGCTCTGTAGCACATAATTCCACTCTACGAGCCTTAGAAGCCAGACCCTCTGCCTACCCCTTTGGCCACCATAAGGTCTATGATATCGGAAAGTTACGCCTTTTCTCAAGCTATCATTGTTCCCGTTATAATACCAATACGGGCGTGCTAACCGAAGCCATGTTCCATGCTCTCTTCAAAGATGTGCGACATTATCTTGATGAGATATCACAGAGGCACTAGCTTGCCCTTAACCCCTATCACGCAAAAGTCGTGCTTTCTCTCGCCCCCAATCGCGCTTTTTCTCGCTTTGACGTTTATCGTGGAGCTTCTTCCCGCGCGCAAGGGCAATTTCTAACTTTGCACGACCACGGGGATTGAAATAAAGCTTAAGAGGAACAATTGTCATCCCCTCTCGGGCGATTGCGTTAAAAAGCCGTGCCATTTCCCGCTTGGCTAATAGCAATTTGCGCAAACGTCGCGGTTCATGATTAAAGCGATTTCCTTGGGTATACTCAGGGATATAGGAATTAATCAGCCATAATTCACCACCTTCAAAGCTAGCATAGCTTTCGGCAATATTGGCTTGTCCAACCCGAAGAGATTTTACCTCAGTGCCAATCAATACAAGTCCAGCTTCCAATGTGTTAAGGATTTCATAATTAAAACGCGCCTTGCGGTTATCTGCTAATACTTTATGAGTAGGTGCTTTTGTTTTCGTATTCATAGCTTATAAAACCCGCCTATAATAAGAGGCCTGCAATATGCATGGCTTTATCAATACTCATTTTAGTTGTATCCGAAAGCGCTAAAATAGGAAGACGCACCGCACTGTCACAAAGGCCTAATTTTTGTGCTGCATATTTCACCCCCGCTGGGCTGGGCTCTAAGAAAAGGCTACGATGAAGTGCGCTTAAACGGCTATGCAGCAAAAACGCTTGAGCATAATCGCCCTTTTGACAAGCCTCCTGCATTTGTGCGCAAAGAGCAGGCGCCACATTTGAAGTAACAGAAATACACCCTACGCCACCATGGGCATTAAAACCCAGCGCTGTATTATCGTCGCCTGAGAGTTGGATAAAAGCTTCACCACATATTTCGCGTTGCTCACTCACCCGCTCCACGCGACCCGTAGCATCCTTTACCCCAATGATATTCGTATGATCATGACATAAATCAGCCATAGTTTGCGGGCACATATCAATAATAGAACGGCCTGGAATGTTATAGATAAATAGAGGAATGGTCACCGCACGAGCGATAGCAGAAAAATGCGCATAAAGCCCGCCTTGGCTTGGCTTATTATAGTAAGGGGTCACCACTAAAAGCGCATCAGCGCCCGATTTTTGTGCGTGCTGTGCTAATCCTATGGCTTCATCGGTACTATTTGAGCCCGCCCCTGCTACAACAGGAACTCGTTTTGCTGCCTGTGCTACACATAGTTCTACAATATATTTATGCTCTTCATGACTAAGGGTAGGAGATTCCCCTGTTGTCCCCGCCGGCACTAAGCCATGAATTCCCTGTTTTATCTGCCAATCTACAAGGGAACAAAATGCTTTTTCATCCACATTATTTTGCGCATCAAAAGGCGTAATAAGAGCTGTGAGCGCGCCTTGAAACATAGAAATCTCCCTAAATTTAATAAACTGCGCCTTACGCGCCTTATGGCGAGGCTGGCCATCTTAAAACGAGGAATGATCAGCAAAGCAATTAACGCTCAAAACGCATCCTAATTTCATAAGCATAAGCGGGTGATTAATAGGACGCAAGCAAAATCCTCAAAATACGCGGTATTAACCTGTCTTTCATGCTTACCTTGGTATATCCAAAAACAATTTGCAAGAATGGGCTTTTTATGTTGCGTATCTGCTTTCCTTGGCTATTTTTTCATAGTGCCTTATGGCTCTTACCCTTATCGTTATCTTTAGCCTCAAGCGCAGCCACACCCATTCCTATCGCGCGCCCCGCTCTTGAGCAATCAAAGATTCCCATCCCTCTAGCGCGTCATGTATCGCCAAAACCCACGCCAACTCCAGATCACTCTCAGCTAAAAGCGGGTCTCGCAGCTCTTAACCAGCAAGACGCAAATACAGCCATTTTCTTACGTAACCAAATGCCCCTCACAAGCTTTGACCGCACCATTTTAAGTTGGGCCATCAGCATTAAAGGAGGCGAGGCCGTAAAAAGTGAAGAGATTCTTCACACCAAGAATACCCTAAAAAATTGGCCTGGCCAAAGGATTATGGAGCGCAATTTTGAACGCGCGCTTGCCCGCGAAAGCATGGAACTTGCGCAACAAATGCCCTCACCTACCGCAATCCTTACCTATTTTAGCAAAAGCTTACCACAAACCGCGCAAGGCAGGGTGGCCTATGCCCGAGCACTCATGAACGCTGGACAAAAAACCAAAGCATACCAAATACTAGCCCCTTGGTGGCACAAAGCCATGCTTTCCACCGGCGAAAGCCGCTATGTGTTAGAGCAGGTAGGCGCACTTTTGCAACAGCGAGATCACTATGCGCGTATGCGGCACATGCTTTACACAAACCAGTTTGAGGCGGCCCAACAAGTAGCAGACCTTGCTCAAGCCACCCCCTTATTTATGGCCTTTGCAGGGGTCGCCCAAAATGCCCCTGATGCCGCGCAAAAATTAGAAAAAGCCAAAAGGTGGCGCAACGAACCACTCTTTCAATTTGCCCAGATCCAATATTTGCGCCGCTCAGGACGCTACGAAGAAGCAGCTAAATTAATGCTAGAATCCCTCCAAAACGTCGCTCTTTTAGACAATCCTGATAGTTGGTGGATTGAACGGCGCGTTCTCTCACGAGAAATATTGGATATAAACAAACCGCACCTTGCTTACCAATTAGTTATTGCCCATCAAGCTGTAAGCCCTCCATTGGCAGTTGATGCCGAATTTCACGCAGGGTGGTACGCTTTGCGCTTTTTAAATAAACCAAAAACCGCGCTTTATCATTTTTCTAAGATCCCTCATCTTTCAAAATTACCAATATCCCTCTCACGCGGCTATTATTGGATGGGACGTGCAGCAGAAGCTTTAAGTGACAAATCCCACGCACTACAATATTTCAAACGTGCTGCCCATTATGGCACTACCTATTACGGACAATTAGCGGCATCAAAGCTCGCACGCAAAACAATTGAAATTTCCTATCCACGGCCCAGCCCCCACGAACGTACTACCTTCGCCGCTCGCCCCCCCGTGCGTGCGATACAAATTTTAGAAACAATAGAGGCTAATGAACTTGCTGCTGTCCTTTATCGTGAACTCAGCACCCAACTTTCAAGCCCAGGTGAACTGGCTCTTTTAGCGGTGATGGCTGAAAAAAACAATAATCACTTTATCAGCTTGCGCATTGGGAAAAGCGCTGTCGCCCGTGGGCTAGATGTGGGAGCTTTGTCCCACCCTTTAGGGGCTATCCCTGAAAACGCGCAACTTTCATCCACTGGAAAAGCCTTAGCCTATGCCATTGCCCGTCAAGAAAGTGAATTTAAGGCTGACGCGCGCTCACGCGCTGGAGCGGTCGGCCTTTTGCAATTATTACCCAGCACCGCCAAAGTCACGGCAGCAAAACACGCAATCTCATGGTCTCCAAAAAAATTAGATAGCGATACAAGCTATAATGCAACTTTGGGCGCGCATTTTTTAGGGGAACAACTACAACGCTTCAATGGCTCTTATATCCTAACATTTATTGGATATAATGCAGGACCACGCCGCGCAGATGAATGGATCGCCCGCTATGGCGACCCGCGTGAACGAGACATTAATACAGTGGTAGATTGGGTAGAGCGCATCCCCTATACTGAAACACGCAACTATGTGATGCGCGTTATAGAAAATTATGAAGTCTATAAAGCACGTCTTGCTGGTCAGGCTAATATAAAAACTGATCTCATCTCTGGGCGACGCCAATGAGCCTTTACTCAAAAACAAGCGTGATTCTGATAGGGCGGCCCACTTGTGTCACAGGCGGAGGGGGAAAGCGTCCCACCCGTCTTAAAGCTGCTAAAGCCAGTTTTCCTAATTTTTCCCGCGTCGGAGCGCCCAAAAGGTGACTTGTCACCACCTCCCCCTGCGCCGAAACAACAAATTCTAGCTGGACCTTTCCTTTATCGGCAGAAAAAGCGCGTGCGCTTAGATAGGCCTTTTGTCGTTCAAGCCGCCCTTCAACTTGCGCAAGCCAACCCATTTCTGTATTACCTATTGCCGCCGCGTTGGTGGAAGGCGGCGGGGCACGACGCTGAACTGGTGGCGCTCGCTTTGGTTTTGGTTGTGGCAACGCTGGCTTTACAAGCACTTTTTCTATCTTATCACCTTCTGTTGAGAGCGGCACCTGTACCTCTGACGCTACTTCACTCTTATCTTCTTCACTCGTCTGGTCTTCCATGCGGTCGCTATCTTCAATAGGGGAAGGAGTGAGCGAATCTGATATCTCTTGTGAAGGGGCTCCATCAGACGCAATGTTCTCATTGTCTGTAAAAGACACGGGTAACGTATCTAAACTTAGCATAATAACATGGCTAGAAGGGTCTTGCCCCCTCCCCCCTTCATGATGATAAAATAATGCCGCCAAAGCGACATGTATAATCAAGGCTCCCAAAGCGGCGGTGCTCCACACAAAAATTGTCTCACTTCGATGCCGATAGAGTCTTATCATACCCATTCCTCTGTCATGCACTCCCTTACATTCTATGTGTAATAAAAATTAAGTAAAAATTTGCAAGTTTTTCTTGATTATCATAATCAACTTTAATATGAAATTGAAAATGAAACGCAAAAGCAAAAAAAATCCTCCCAAAAAGTATAAAGAAGTAGCAGATAGGAATATGAAAATGTTATGGCAAAAAAACCTTAGCCACAGAGTGGCTCTAATAGCCCTTAGCCTTGCTGCGCCCACAGGGGCATTAGCCCAACAAGCGGGGGGGCACAATGCGCAAGCGGCGGTTGAACTCAAGCCCATAACAATTAAAGGCACTGATGTACAAATTTCCGACCTAATTGCGCCCAGCGTTTTAACCACTCACCTAAGTTCTAAAGACATCAACCAAGCGCAGATTGATAGCGCCCAAGACATTGCTCGCCTTGATACTAGCCTTAGCTATGATAACAAAACACAAAGCTTTTCCCTGCGCGGGCTTGCAACAAGCCGCCTCCTGACTACGATTGATGGCGTTAAAATGTCATGGCTCAATGATGAAGCTCGCAATACGAAAGGCGGCGTCACTCTCTTTGATTTTGGCGCACTCTCTAGTTTTGACATTATACAAGGTACCAACTCAAGCCTTTATGGCTCAGGCGCTTCCGGTGGGGTCATTGCGCTGCATACGCTTGAGCCCTATGATCTTTTAGGAAAAACAAAAAAAATTGGTAGTATAACGCGAGTAAGCTTTGATGGAGTGGACAAAAGTGGACGGGTAGACCAAGCTGTTGCTATCCGCGCAGACCAAACGGAGTTCCTTATCCAGGCAAGCTATGCGCGCGGCCATGAGCACGCAAATAATGGCTTAAGCGCAGGGGAAAACGGGGTGAATGAACAGGAAAATCCTGCCAATTTCCAGAAAATAAGCGGACTCATCAAGCTTTATCAACATCTTAATCCATACACGCGCCTTGGGATAACCTTAGAACATTATCGCCAAGATCAAAAAACCCAAGAGCTAAACGCAAATTCACATACCTATAAACCAAAATCATTTTATAATTGGCAAAGCGGGCGGCGTACGCGCCTTTCAGCCCTTTATGATTACGCGGGGAACGATAAAAGCCTATTTAATCTTGGCCATGCCGCACTCTATTGGCAAAGACAATACATCGCACAAAAAAATGAATCCGAAAGGCTCATCCGTCCCGTGGGTGACTTTATGCGCGCAAATCAAACATACGAAGACCGCTACGGTTTTTTAGGTCAAGGTCTCAAACGCGCAGAAACAGAAACAACAAGCCATATACTAAAATTGATTCTCGACCTTTCGACCTTTAACGTTCAGCAATATGCCAATGGTCACGATAATTGCCCAACCACTTTAGAAAAATATGATCCATGCCGATCTCTTCACACCAACCAAGCTGATATCCCCCTTGTTTTAGGTGAAGACCTTGGCTTTGCGCTGGAAGATGAAATAGGCCTTCTTGATGACCGGCTTAGAATCACCCTCGGCGCCCGCTACGATTACTATAGCCGTGTCCCTCAGAACACACAAACCTATAATCAAAACCCAGAACATAAAGCCGATACAATGCCAAACAAAGCTTGGCACCTTTCGCCAAAATTGCGTACTGAGTGGGACATAAACGATAACTTCGTTGTATACGCGCAATGGGCCCAAGCCTTCCGTGCTCCTACAGCTACGGAGCTTTACCTCAGCTATACCAACGCACCCTTTTATTACGCAAGTGGCAATGCTCAACTTAAACCTGAAACTAGCAATGGATATGAATTGGGCGTACGCTTTGAGAATGAAAAGACAAAAGGATCAATCAGTGCCTTTTACAATGGGTATAAAAACTTTATTGACTTTGTGGAAGGTGAGCGTACCCGACAATTCCTCTTTAATCGCCATTATATAAACCGTGAAAGCGTTGATATTTGGGGAATGGAAGCAAAAACTCAGCTAAGTTTTGGCTACGGATGGCATGGTAAGGGAGCTTTGATTTACAGCCAAGGAAAAGATCAGGTGACAAAAGAAAGCCTAAATTCTGTGCAACCGTTAAAAATGCTCGCAGGGGTTGGCTTTGCTAAGGAAAAGTGGGGCAGTGATCTAACCATTACTATTGTGGGAGAGAAAGAATTGGTATCTAAAAATCCCGATTTTCAAAATTTACCGGCCTACCAATTACTAGACTTTACCGCTTGGGCAACACCATTGGGTAAAGAGGGTCCACGGGTTCAATTTGGCGTGTATAATATTTTTAATACACGTTATTGGCAACCTAGCAATGTTCCTACGCAAGAGCCAAATTTACACCAGCCCGGCTTGCCCAAAAATTATTACACAGAAGCCGGAAGAAGCTTCAAAATCTCTCTAACACAAAAATTTTAGCCCCGCCCCTCCATAAGCGCGCCATAAAAATATTAAATATAGAGGAAAACATGGTCTATACACCCACAGAAATCATCACTTTGCGGCAAGAAAAAAAAGGTCTATTTGACCGCGATTTTGCAGCCTCTATCAACATTACCGAAGCAGAACTTATGGCCGCTTATTGCGCGGTCGGACAAGCAAAAAAACTAAACATTGATGTCGACGCTCTATTGACGCACGCCAATAAGCTTGGCAAGGTACTAACAATCACACGCAACGAAGACGCTGTCCATGAATTAAGGGGCGTCCTTGGCAAACCCATTGAAAGCGATAGTGCCCTTGTAACTTTAGGGAGTATTGATCTACGTATTTTCAAAAAAGAATGGACTTTTGGTTTCGCTCGCACCATAGAAAAAGGCGATAAGCAACTTAGAACAGTACAATTCTACGACAAATACGGTACGGCCATTTTCAAACTCTATACCCAAGAGGAAACAGATTTAGCGGCTTGGGAGGCAATGATCAAACATTTGCTGAGCGCAGATCAATCCTCGACCCTTAAAATCGCACCAGCCTCTCTTGCACCTCAGCGCTTTTGTCCCCCTGATGAAGATAACATCAAAGCCCTCCGCGCCCGTTGGAATGCCATGCAAGATGTCCATGAATTATATGGCATCCTACAATCGCTTAAAATCGACCGCTATGATGCTGTAAAATATATTGGTGAAGACTATGCTCGAAGTTTAGATATATCAGCTATTGAGCAAATGCTTAAGGAAGCAGCTAGGCGTCAAACACCAATCATGTGCTTTATCGGCAACCGTGGTTGTATTCAAATTTTTACCGGCACAATTGAAACAATCAAACCCACACAGGGTTGGCTTAATATATTAGACACTACATTTAATATGCATCTACGCCTTACAGATATCGGTGAAGTTTGGGCTGTGCGCAAGCCTAATAGCAATGGTTATGTGAGCTCCCTTGAAGTTTTTAACAAAAAGAACGAACTTATTGTGCAATTTTTTGGCTTACGCAAAGAGGGTCAAAATGAAAGGGAAGATTGGCGCGAAATTTTAACAACCCTCCCTGTAAAGAAAGAAATGGCCATCGCTGCCCCATAAAAGATAGGTACTCAGAGGTTAAAACATGCCTTTACTACGCTTATTAAAACTTTTTCAAAAAACCACTAACTCTCTAGCACGCCTTTTTGTGCTCTTTCTCATCTTGGGAGGGGTGGGATTCTATGAGGAAGCTTTGGCCTCGCCCCCCGCAAAAAACGTACCAATCATTGCAATAGGTGGAGCGGTGACAGAAACAATTTATGCCTTGGGTGCTGGTGATCAACTCATCGGCCGCGATACAACCAGCATTTACCCCGCCGCCGCCACACAATTACCTGATATTGGCTATATGCGAACCCTACCAGCTGAAGGAATTTTATCGCTCGCGCCTAAAGCCGTCTTGGCGATTGAAGGAAGCGGCCCTCCCTCCACTATAACAATGGTAAAACAGGCGGGCATCCCAATCATAGACGTACCGGAGGCCTACGATCAAGAAGGTGTTATAAGAAAAATCAACATTATCGCCCAAGCTTTAGGAAAAGAAAATGAAGCGCAAGCTTTGACCAAAGCAATTAACGAAGGCTTCAAAGCCAATGAAGCACTAGTGGCAAACATCACTAAACCCAAACGCGTTTTATTTTTACTTTCCGTCCAAAATGGCCGCGCCATAGCGGCTGGACGCGGTACACCCCCCGATGCACTAATAAAACTTGCAGGTGCAGTTAATGTGGTGAATCAATTTCAAGGCTTTAAACCAATTAACGACGAAGCCCTAGTAACAGCTGCACCCGATGCTATTCTTTTTATGGGCAATGGCGGGCTTCCCATCACTAGTAACGATATTTTAGCTATGCCCTCCTTAGCCTACAGCCCAGCGGCCAAAAACCATGCGCTTTTAAAAATTGATGCCATGTATTTTCTAGGATTTGGCCCCCGTAGCGCCCAAGCGGTTCATGAATTAATCACCATGCTTTATGGAACAGAACTTTCAAAAGAAAGATAGGTTATATATATGAATCTACGCACGCAGACGCGCCGCCGCCCTCATGGCAGGGCGATGATAGGGCTTTTGCTTTGCGCCTTGATTGCATGCTTTTTATGGTCTTTGACGACAGGTGCCTCGCAAGCCTCCCTGCCCGCCTTTATCACAAGCCTTTATGAAAAAGGATGGGAGGTTAGCGCTCAAAGCCGTGATTATTTAGTGTTAGCCAACATTCGCCTACCGCGCGTAATCCTGGGACTTATGGTGGGCGCCGCTTTTGCTGTTTCTGGTGTTTTAATGCAGGGGCTTTTCCGTAATCCCCTAGCCGACCCCAGCATTATGGGGGTATCATCGGGCGCGGGGGTAGGTGCTGTACTAATTATTGTATTGGGCGCGCATTTACCGAAATTTATTTTCCATACTTTGGGATCATTTCCTATTGTCATAGGAGCCTTTATTGGTGGGCTTGCAACCACCTTTATTCTATATGCTATCGCGACAAAACGCGGACAAACCTCTATCGCTACCATGCTTTTAGCAGGCATTGCACTAAGCGCTTTAAGCGGCGCAGGCATCGGGATATTGGTCTTTATAGCTAATGATCAGCAATTGCGTGATATTACCTTTTGGAACCTTGGCTCTTTAGCGGGGGCTACGTGGTCAAAAGTTGGACTCGCTTCCCCCTTTATCGCCATAGGGCTTATTTTAGCACCTAGTCTGTCACGGGCGCTAAATGTCTTGTCCTTAGGCGAAGCAGTAGCAGGCCATCTTGGCTTTTCTGTACAAACTACTAAAAACCTAGCTATCTTATTAGTTGCCCTTATGTGCGGCGGCGCGGTAGCAGTAAGCGGCATTATTGGGTTTATTGGCATTGTTGTTCCCCATATTTTGCGCCTTACTATAGGGCCCGACCACCGCTTTCTCATTCCCTGTGCAGCACTTTTGGGAGCAAGTCTCTTAATTGTTACCGATAGTGTTGCGCGTATTGTTGTCGCACCAGCTGAATTGCCCATTGGAATTGTAACTGCACTGTTTGGCGCGCCCTTCTTTTTGTGGGTTTTATTGCGGCAAAGGGGAATTTTCTTCCAATGATCACTACAAAGCAGCTTTATGTAACTTGCGGCTCAACAGAAGTGCTAAAAGGCATCGACTTTGTAGCAAAAGCTGGCACCATCACAGCAATTGTTGGACCCAATGGTTCTGGCAAAACAACATTCATCAAAGCCCTGAGCGGCGATTTGCCCTATAAAGGAATAATTTCCATTAATGGCACCAATATCGCTCAGATAGACACCGCAACCCTTGCAACTCTTCGCGCCGTTCTCCCTCAATCCACATCTATGTATGCGCCTTTCCTTGTAGGTGAGGTTGTTGCGCTTGGTCTAGCCAATCAAGCAGGCTATCGCTGCAGTAAGCGGACTAACCAATTATCACAACAAGCTTTAGAGCTGGTTAATCTCAAACGTTATGCCCAGCATTATTACCATGAACTTTCAGGCGGTCAACAAGCCCGGGTTCAATTGGCAAGGGTCTTATGCCAAATATGGGAGCCTGTGGTTAATAGCACCCCCCGTTGGCTGCTTTTGGATGAACCCGTAGCCAACCTTGATATTCATCACCAATTGGTTGTCATGGATATCGCACGCAACTTCGCTCACCGCGGCGGCGGTGTAATCGCTATTTTACATGATCTCAACCTAGCCGCCCATTATAGCGACCAATTGCTGCTTATCAATCAAGGTACGATCCAACATCGTGGTGCACCGCAAACTGTTTTAACAAATGAAAACTTACGCAATGTATATAAATGCTGCCTTGCAGTAGGACAATTACCCAAACCAGGCACACCTTTTATTTTACCACAAACGGCTAAGCATCGTTAAATTAAGACTATACGAAAAGCTAAAAAAGCGCTTATTATAAGGTAAATGGAAGGAGCGTTTTATGAAAAAAATTGGACATTTTATTAATGGTAAAAATATTGCAGGGACTAGCGAGCGCAATAATGACATTTTTCAACCGCTTGATGGTAGTATTATTGCCCAAGTTTCTTTGGCTTGCAAAGAAGAAGTAAACCTAGCTATCCAGGCGGCCAAACGGGCACAAGGAGCCTGGGCCGCACAAAACCCCCAGCGCCGCGCCCGTATTTTGCGCAAATTTTTAACGCTTATTGAAGCAGAAACCCCTACATTAGCTGAAAGCCTTTCGCGCCAACATGGAAAAACGTTAAGCGATTCTATAGGAGACATTCAACGCGGCCTTGAGGTTTTAGAAGTTTGCCTTGGAGCGCCCCACCTTATGAAAGGGGAATTTACTGATGGTGCGGGTCCTAGCATTGATACCTATTCGTTGCGACAACCGCTTGGAGTAGTAGCAGGGATTACCCCTTTCAACTTCCCTGCAATGATTCCCCTATGGATGGCTGCTCCAGCGATTGCCTGTGGTAATGCCTTTATTCTCAAACCTTCTGAACGAGATCCTGATGTGCCCATGCGGCTTGCCGAACTATTTGTAGAAGCTGGCGGCCCGGCAGGGATCTTTACTGTCATCAATGGCGATAAAGAAGCCGTAGACAGCCTTTTAGAAGCGCCCGATATCAAAGCCGTGAGTTTTGTAGGGTCCACCCCTATCGCCCAATATATTTATAACCACGCTAGTGCCCACGGCAAACGCGTTCAGGCCTTTGGCGGCGCAAAAAACCACATGCTCATTATGCCAGACGCCAATATGAATCAAGTCGTAGATGCCCTTATGGGGTCAGCTTATGGTTCGGCAGGTGAGCGGTGCATGGCAATCTCTGTTGCCGTTCCCGTGGGTGAAAAAGTCGCTACAAAACTTATCGAACACCTACTACCGCGAATCGCAGCGCTTAAAATAGGAACTTCACTTGATACAGAGGCTGATTACGGCCCGCTTGTCACAAGCGAAGCACGTGAACGTGTTCTTTCTTATATTGCGGCGGGCGTAGAAGAAGGCGCGCAATTATTGGTGGATGGACGAGATTTTAAGCTTCAAGGCTATGAAAATGGATTTTACCTAGGGCCTTGTTTATTTGACCATGTCAAGCCAAGCATGAAAATATACCAAGAAGAAATTTTTGGCCCGGTTTTATCCATTGTTCGTGCAAAAGATTATGAAGAAGCTCTCGCCCTCCCCAGCCAGCATCTCTATGGTAACGGCGTATCAATTTTTACTCAAGATGGCGATGCCGCACGCGATTTTGCCTCACGCGTGGAGGTAGGGATGGTGGGTATCAATGTACCTATCCCCGTCCCCGTATCCTACTATACATTTGGTGGGTGGAAAGCTTCCTCTTTTGGAGATCTTAATCAGCACGGGGCTGATGCCTTCCGCTTCTACACACGTACCAAAACCGTAACCAGCCGCTGGCCTTCAGGCATTCGGAGTGGAGCAGAATACGGCATGCCAACTATGAAATAATACGGGGCGTATCAATAAAAAAGCTCTACGCTACGCAAATATAAACCCCGCTAGAAGCGGGGTTTATATCTAAGGCAAATCTTTTGACCTTAAAACTTAAAACCTAAACCGAATTGAGCCGCATGTGTGGCGTATGCTAATGTTGCACCAAGGCGACTGTTAAAGTTTTTGCTTTGAGTGTTTGTTGATACACCAATCTCAAAGTTAGTATACCGATACTCAGCCCGCATGAAGAGATTTTTCTTCAAAGCATAATCCAAACCAGCACCCAACGTATAACCAATTGCAGTTCCGCTATATTCAAAATCTGCACCCTCAGTGCCATCTAAACCGTTAGCAGAATAATCAACATCTATACCTAGTCTTACATTTAATCCCGTAGCAGAAACCCCCCCCGCTACGTAAGGCAAAAATTTATCAAAACTCTTACCGATGCGTAAGCGCGTTGCATACTCCCATTTTTGATCTAGTGCACTAAAAAATTTTACTTTACTATTCTTAATCTGTTCTTCTGATACATTCAACTCGCGCAAAAAGAGCGCCTTAAGCTTTTCATCAGTAATGTCTGACGAGACTGAAGGCTTAGTTTTTGTGATCTGAAAATCAGTTTCAAAGCCAAGTACATAATCTTGGCTCAAATCAATATTATAACCCGTAAATGCTCCTCCTGAAAAGCCTATTGCACTAGGTTTACTGATTGCATCCAGTGCTTCTTTAAGTGCTATTGCTGGTTGCTGATACTGCTCCTGGACGCTATTAGGATCTATATCAGAAGGAAACCCCATTTCAGATGTTCCCCAAATCCCGTTTCCTAAAAGCCCCACATAATAACCAGACCAAGAAAAGCGAGACACACTCGGCACAAAAGTAGGAACAGAAACTGCAGGAACTTTCTTAGCCGCTATTTCTGCATCCGCCGTACCAAATCCCATCGTCAAAGCAATGACCGAAGCAACAAAAACATATTTCATATTCATTTAAATCCCCGATATAATCTATAATTACTTAATTAAAATAAGTCAGAAAAAAAGAAAAGTATATAGTAAAAATGCAACATAGGAGATAATTATTATAATATTACAATTCTCTATTAATTAATGAATTTCCAAATAGTATACGATATTTACATGTATCCCTAATTTATATACATTAAATGAAATTTAATGCCGTCTCATCGCAGATATTAAGTCTCTATCTCAAGGAGAATGATCTTCACCTATGCCTTGCGTTATAGATCGCATCAATATACAGAAAATTTCTGGCCGCTAAAATATGAATACTTTAGGAAATTCATTCACTTTGCCTTGAAAAATATTCGACACTGCTTGCTTGATAGCCCATGCAAAAGCTCGCTTAAGGCAAAGATATAAAACGCCTACCTTGGTACCAACGAGCTTTTTCAGTGTCATACAGCCGGTTATCAAAGAACAGAGTGTATTCGAAATATCCTATACAACTTAGGACTATTGTTTGGCTATATTCAAGCGCATAGCAATACTTTTTAGCTCTTTTAAGAGCGTCTTCAAGCCAATCTTGAACCTAAAGGCAAGCAATGATGCATGTGTCCTTACTGTCCTTCATCATCTCCAAGAATAAATATAGATATTATTTACCTGGAAGAGCTGGACTAGAGTTTGGCGGTGGTGGTGCAGAAGGCATATATAACGCCGAAGAAGGCGGCCGCGGAGCAGACGGTGCTGTACGTGTGCTTTTATGGAAATAACCGTTCAATATTTAATCAACATAATAAAGGAAACAGTATGTATTACGCAGTTGTAAAAAATGGCGTGGTGATTAACACAATCGTTGCGCCCGAGAACTACACCTATCCATTTGATGACGGGGAAGCTATTCCCTCTGATAAGGCGGGTATTGGTTGGACGTATAAAGACGGTCAATTCACCCCGCCAGCACCAACAGAAGAACTAGCAAAGGAACCTAAAGAAGATCTCAAAGAAGAACTCTTAGTTGAACCTAAAGAACCAACAGAAGAACCCAAAGTAGACCAAGCGTCCTAACGTGTTCCTCTAAAATCAATTTAAACCTATCTAAAACGGCCATAGAAGCGATTTTAATGTCTTTTGGTAGTTAAACCTCCAAAAGCAAAACGCCCCTCTATGGCCGTTTATATGTAAAAACAAAATAAGGATATCATGAAAACATTCCCTCCACCCACAGACACGCCTTTTAAAGACAGTGTAGATCTAATCGTAGCCGGAGGCGCCTTGTATAGCCCGCTTTGGTTGCCTTGGTTGTTGACAGTCTCACATACAATGGCACTTTTATTACAGATACTTAGCATCATTTGGCTTATCATACGCCTTGGGTCATGGTTTAAAAGACGTCGACGCAAAAACAAGAAAAACAGGAGTAGTAATGACTGAAAACACACAAAAAGCTAGTCTTGAACTTCTAGAGCGCCTCCATAGTCTCATAGCAAAAGACATGCTAGCAAGACTAGAAAGCGGCGAATGTGAAGCCAAGGATTGGGCGGTTATCGTCAAGTTCCTAAAGGATAACGGTATCGACATGGCCTTTGATCAAAGCCAAGATGCCACAGAGAACTTAACAAGAACCATGGAAGAAGCCGAAAGAAGCTTAAGGAGTATGTTAGTGAACTAGAGGAGGACGGGGGGGAAGATCTATTTAATAGTGTTATAATAGTTCATAAAATCATCAAAGGCTTTAGTTGCTTCCTCTCGAGTCTTTGAATTTCTTAAGCGCGCTACCTCCTTAGGAGCGATTGTTTCTAATTCTTGTTGGAAAAAGTCTAGTTGGATCTTTAAATCTTGCCAATCTCCTCCCCTTTTTTCGGCATAAGCCTTAAGCGCAGGGGCGCGTTTATTCCATAGCACTATGCCTATGCCCTTATTCTCACAATCGAGGTGCCGTATACTATAAAATAGCCTATAATTATTATCAAACGTTATACTATCAAAAAAAAGTCCATCTAAGATTGCAGAAACTTGGTAAGGCATCCAACTTTTTTCAAGATAAACATATGCAAATGCTTTGCTTTGAGCTATTTCAATGAAATTTTTATTATAAGCAAAATCAAATTCCAATGAAAGTATCTTCCTACGAATTTTATAAATATCACTTTCAATATTGCTATCATTATTATTATACAAAATGTAATTTAGGTTATATTTTAACCAATATAACCTTTCTTGCGTGTTAAATAAAAGTGAGAGGAACCTTTCACTATTTATTATTCCTTTACGCATCTGATCTAGATAATGGATCGAATCCTCTCTTGTGGACTGAATATCCTTATCAATAGCGCTCAAGTCTTCCTTTACATCAGCCCCCGCTGGTGCACAGAACAAAGCCATACACAGCCCAAACGCGGCTAAAACCTTCCCTATTCTCATCCCAAAAATCCCCATTAGTCCACTTCCCCTAACCTTTAACCCAAGGAGGATTACAGAATATGCACAAAATAAGCAACCCAAAAGAAGATTTTAGAGTGTTTCTATTCTTCGTTTGGAAGCATCTAAACCTACCACCGCCTACACGATCACAGTATATCTTAGCAGAATGGCTAGCCAACGGCTCTAATCGTCTCGTTATTCAAGCGTTCCGCGGTGTTGGTAAGTCTTTCGTAGCCGCCGCCTATGTTTGCTGGAGACTGCTCAACGACCCACAAATTAAAATCATGGTCGTATCAGCCTCTAAAAGCCGCTCTGATGACTTCTCAAGCTTTGTTTTAAAATTAATTAATCAGATGCCCCTCTTGCGCCATTTGCGGCCAAGAGACGGCCAAAGGTCTTCCAAAATATCCTTTGATGTTGCCCCTGCAACGGCTGATCAGTCATCTTCGGTTAAATCTGTAGGTATGACAGGCCAATTAACCGGCTCTCGTGCTGATCTGATTATTGCTGATGATATAGAGGTAACAGGTAATTCTGCAACACAGATGATGCGTGATAAACTCAAAGAACTTGTCAAAGAATTTGCCGCCGTCCTTAAGCCGCTAGAAACCTCTAAAATCATCTATCTAGGCACACCCCAAACAGAACAATCAATCTACAACGCCCTACCCGAACGCGGCTATGAGATACGTATCCTTCCCGCAAGATACCCTACAGAAAAACAACAGATGCGTTACGGTGCAAAGCTTGCTGAACACCTTGTCCAAGACTTAGTAAAGAACCCCAAATTAGTAAACCAACCGGTTTGTAAACGCTTTGGCTCTCACATACTCCTTGAGAAAGAAGCCGAATACGGCCGCGCGGGCTTTGCCTTGCAATTCATGTTAGACACAAGTCTTGCAGATGCCGATAAATATCCCCTTAAGTTGCGTGATCTTATCGTCATGGATACCGACCCCAAATTAGCCCCCGTAGAGCTTGCTTGGGGCAATGACCCCTCTCTTTGCCTCTCAGAGGTACCAACAGTCGGCTTTGACGGCGATAGGCTCTATAGGCCGTTTATGGTGTCTAAAGAGCATTGGCAACCCTATACGGGCTCTATCATGGCGATTGACCCTTCGGGACGGGGTGAGGATGAAACCACCTATGCCATTGTCTCTATGCTTAATGGACGACTCTTCTTGCTGGATGCAGGAGGCGATAGACTGGGCTATGAAGAAGTCGTCTTAGAAAGACTAGCCCATAAAGCTAAGCAATATAGCGTGAAAGAAATCATCATAGAACCTAACTTTGGTGACGGTATGTTTAACAAATTGCTTACACCGGTTATGCAAAGGATCTATCCATGTAGGATTAAGGATAGTGTTCGTTCCGTTGGTCAAAAGGAGCGGCGTATCGTCGACACTTTGGAACCCGTGATGAACGGCCATAGGCTGGTGGTTGACCGTAGTCTAATTGAACGAGACTTCAAGTCGACGCAAACATACGCCATAGAGCAACGCAACCGTTACCAGCTTTTCTACCAAATGACCCGTATCACCCGTGATAGAGGATCTTTGATGAAAGATGATAGGCTAGATGCCTTGGCTATTGCCGTCCATTATTGGACAGATGCCATGGGCAGAGACACCCAAAAGGCCGCCGAACAATCAAGACAGAAGATCATAGAAGAACACATTCGGAAGATGAGAGCCTTCACCCCGTTTGGCAAAACCAAGCGTCCTACATTGGTGTATGACCCCTTGGCTTAGGCATAACAGATTAGAATAGCTCTATTTGGCTTATAGAGGCTCGTACAGCGTCGTTTAGTGTTTTTTGGTATAGACCAACCAAAGACATTAAACGCCTCTTGTAGGGCGTCCTAGAAGGTTTTGGAGGCTACACCTTCCGAACGACACCTAGTAGACAGAACTAGACAAAAAATCAGGCAAAAATCAGGCAAAATCAACCATTGAATTATTGTGTAAAATCAAAGTGCTAGAATTACCCTTCCCTTGCGGAAGAACCAAACATAACTAATAGATAGCTTATAGATACCTTAAGTTATAATATAAGTTAAATTATAGATTACATATTTGGAATAATCAGGTATGTATGGGTTTATGGCAGGCTTCCAAGCGTGACTTTATGGATAGGAAGTCATGCCAGACAAACTTTTTTTGACTTGGGGTGCGGAGTAGGTAATTGGGCTCAAAGGTAGGCATAACATCCGCCTCAAGCCCGCTTTCGTTTTTATGGCGTAACCATTTACCGCGGGCGCGGATTATATCGTTTTTATGGCCAGTTAAAAGAAGCATAGAGAGCCCGCCAAGCGCTACTATAAGACGCGGGGTAACAAGTTGGATTTGTCGCTCTAGAAAAGGGCGGTAAGTCGCGGCTTCCATAGGCGTGATAGCACGATTGCCTGGGGGGCGCCATGGAACGATATGAGTCACATAGACATCTTGTCGCGCAATTCCAATAGCAGCAAGGATTTTGTTCAAAAGCTGCCCGCCGCGCCCTACAAAAGGGATAGCTTGGATATCTTCTTCGCGTTCAGGTACAGCACCGATAAGCATAAGAGGAGCGCCAACGGGTCCTTGGCCAAAACAGGTGCTTTTTGCTGTTAAGCGTAGACTACACCCAGTAAAATTTTCTACCATTTTAGCTAATTCAGCTAAATTTCTGGCACTCATAGCCATTTCACGGGCGTTTTGCGTTGATAAGTGTTTTGTTTTTTGCAGTCTTGCAGACGCTTGAGGATGATAAGCTCTTTCTTTGTGGTCTGGCTCTATCAAAAAAGGAGCAGGGATGGAGGCAGCTTTCTGTTGTAGGAGTTCTGTTTGTGCAAAGCGGTCAATAGGGTTTTCCAAAATAGGCGTATGAACGCCTGCTTCATAATAGAAGCTTAAGAGGTCTTTATAAGAAAGGAGTGGGTTTTTTATGCTGGTCATTAATACCTATCTTGTGCGCTTTGTTATTCTTACAATATAAAGCAAACTGCTGTCCGCTTCAATCACGATATAAAGCGCGATAAAGCGCGAGATAGGAGGCCATCGATAGCTTATGGCCTTTGCAAGTATTGATGCACATAGGCTTTGGCTTGGGTGATTGCCAATGTGGTTTCTTGACCGCGCGCCCAGCCCGCTCCAATAGCGCTGGCAAGACTACAACCCGTGCCACGCTTTAGCATAGGGAGACGCGGTAGAGAAAAGTGTTCGACCTTTTCAAGGCCGACTAAAATATCGCTTATTTTATGTTCTTGATAGGTCGCATGCCCTCCTTTGATTAAGATCGAGCGCGCTCCTTTATGAAGCAAACTTTGCGCTTGCTGGATCGCCTCCTCTGCATTTTTTGCAAGCTTTCCAGTAGTAAGGGTGGCAAGCTCATATATGTTTGGTGTAAGAAGGGTGATTTTTGGCAAAAGCTCTGTTATAATAGTGGCAGCCATGCCTTGATCGGCGAGTGAACCGCCCGAAGAAGCTTTTAGAACAGGGTCTAGGACAGTCGGGATCAAAGGGTAAGCTTCTAAGAGGTTGGCAACCGCCACTGCAATCTCTGTTGTTCCTAACATGCCAATTTTTATGGCCCTTACAGGATGAGCACCGAGCGCGGCTTGCATTTGTGCCAATACCCATGAACCAGAAAGCGGCCAAACATCGTGCACTTTGTGATTGTCTTGGGCTGTAATGGCTGTAACCGCAACGCTTGTGGACACACCAAAATGGGTTGCAGTTTCTATATCGCGTACAAGACCAGCTCCTCCTGTAGGGTCAACCCCTGCACAGATTAATAGGTGAGGTCTAGTGTTTGAAATGCTTTCTGGTTCTTTCATTGGGCTTTGCGCCATTTTTGGGTGGCGTTAATCCATTCTTTGACGCGCGCTTGTGGATTATCATCCGTTAAAATATCCGTGATGGCGGCGGCACTATCGGCTCCTGCTTCTAAAGCTTTTGTTGCAAGCACGGGGGTAAGACCACCAATCGCTACCAACGGGATGGAGCCCATTTTTTCCTTCCATATCCGCAACTTTTCTATGCCCTGAGGCGCCCAAGGCATTTTTTTTAGCTTGGTTGGATAAATGGGACCTAAAGCGATATAATCAGGTTTTATTGTTAGCGCTATCTTAAGCTCGTCAAGATCATGACTACTAACCCCTAATTTAAGACCCGCTTTGCCAATCGCAGTAAGATCAGCGGTGGCGAGGTCTTCTTGGCCAAGGTGAATAAAGGTACATTGTTCTTCTATGGCTAAATCCCAATAATCATTCACAATAAGCTGACAATTATAAGCTTCACACAAGGCCTTGGCGCGGGTAATATGGGAGCGCACCTCATTGCGTCGTGCCTCTTTCATGCGCAACTGTACTAGTTTTACTCCGTGAGGAAGAAGGCGCTCAAGCCATGAAACGGAATCGACAATGAGATAGAAAGGATCTAATTTCATGAAAATACCGCCTGTCCGACCACGGGTGTAGAGGGAACAGCCATATCGCGTGGCTCTAGGAAACCTGCCTCAAAGGCTAAGCGTCCCGCTTCAACCGCTTGAGCGAAAGCGCGGGCCATTTTTGCAGGGTCGCCCGCTTTTGCTACTGCTGTGTTAAGGAGAACGGCATCATAGCCCAATTCCATTACTTGCGCTGCATGCGAAGCACGACCGATTCCTGCATCAACGACAAGGGTCAGCTCGGGAAAATGAGCGCGGATCGCCCGCAGGCCATCATCATTGCGTGGGCCCTTGGCTGAGCCAATAGGCGCGCACCAAGGCATGATGACACGGCAACCTGCTTGAGCCAACCTTTCAGCAACTATAAGGTCATCAGTCGTATAGGCAAAAACCTCAAACCCTTCGCTGACGAGAGCTTGTGTTGCCTCAATAAGAGCAAAAATATTAGGTTGCAGCGTATCGGCATTGCCGATAATTTCCAGCTTAATCCATGACGTTTGAAAAAGGTCCCGAGCTAATTGAGCGGTGATGATTGCCTCTTTGACCGAATAGCACCCTGCTGTATTGGGTAAGACAGTAACATTTTGTTGTTGAATCAGTTGCCAAAATTTTTTGCTTGCGCTTGTCCCTTCTGATCTCCCTGCCATTTCGCGGCGTAAAGAAACGGTGACAATTTCACAATTCGCTTGTGCAATAGCCTTTTGCAGAACAACTGGTGAAGGATATTGTGCTGTACCCAATAAGAGGCGCGAAGAAAAATGCCGCCCATAAAATTCCACCATTTTAGCCTCCCTGCACGGGGCTTAATAGACGTTCTAACATATTTAACTCTTTGAGTTTATTTAAAAAATAGGTTCTGGAATAGGTTTGTCGAAAGAATAGCAGTCCTCCTATAAGGATTTTATTCCAATCCAAGCAAAAAATCAAACCCAAACGATACGAAACCGAAAGGTAGGGCGTGCGCTAAGCAAGCACAAAGGATAAATGGCACAATTGTATCGACAGAACTCGTACCCCAATAAATAAAGACAGGTGACCTATGTCTAATGCAAAATTACTTCGACAGTTGATAAAAACCGGCATTGAAGGAGATGTGGACGGCTTTAAAGCTGCATCAGAGGCGGTTATTCGTGAAGAGCGTGAGAAGAAACATCACTTGGTCGCTAATGATCTTGAGCGCCTGCTTTATGGTGGGCGGTCGCGATCTCGTGGTAGTTTCTTACGCCTGCTTCCAGTAAAAGATTTGCCTATCAATAAAGACAGCGGTTTATTGCTGTTGGAAGAGAGAGCTGCTACACGTGACGAAAACGATATTGTGTTGGGAGATGCGGCGCGTTTAGCGCTAGAAGAAATACTAATAGAGTATGAGCGCGCCGATATCTTACTTGCTCATGGTTTACAACCCGCTCAGCGCCTATTGTTTTGTGGCCCTTCAGGTTGTGGAAAGACGCTTGCGGCTGAAGTGATTGCAAGTGCACTTCAAATGCCGCTCTTGGTTGTGCGCTTGGATTGCGTTATCACTTCCCTATTAGGTGAAACATCGGCCAACCTGCGCAAGGTCTTTGATTATGTGTCATCTCGACCCGTCGTTGCGTTATTTGATGAGTTTGATGCCCTCAGTAAAGATCGCGGTGCAGGCGATGACCACGGTGAGCTGAAGCGTTCTGTTAATGCTGTACTACAAATGATGGATAGTTATAGGGGGCAAAGTATTCTCATAGCTACGACTAACTATGAGACTCTGTTAGATAAAGCGGTATGGCGTCGTTTTGATGAAGTTATTCGGTTTGAGCCACCAGATCTTAAGCAGATCAAACAGTTACTTGCTTTAAAGTTGGCTGGTGTTCGCCGCAAGTTTGATACAGGCGATCCTAAAATAGTCTCTCTGTTTGAGGGACTATTCTATGCTGAAAAAATAAAGCCCTAGTTTGCGCTAGGACTTTATTAAAATCAACCAACCTAAAAAATTGGCAATTCATGAATTACGTTGATAATAACGCAAGACATATTTTTTTATTAAAAAATTTTAAATAGTTAAAATAAGGCTTTATTAGAATTTGAACGCAATACCAACACGAATGTCTTGGTCTTTAAGAGCGTATTTCACTTTATTCGCATCGCTAAAGGTGAAATCTTTGCTACCGAAGTCATTGTAGCGGTATTCAGCCCGCGCCAAAACATTATCAGTTATCGCAAAGTCAAAACCAGCACCAACGGTAAAGCCAAGCAAGGTTTGGCTGTTATTTAGCGTTTTAGTAGCTGTGAACTCGACGCCCTTCACTCCGAGAGGAACTTCAAGAACATTTTGATAGCCAGTAAGCGTGTTTGGCGTCACCAGCGCTGTATCGTTATCGATCCGATCAGCTTTAACAGAGGTATAAGCAACACCGCCAGAAATGTAAGGCATGACTCGATCCACAACAAAGCCAAGGCGTGCACGAGTTGCCCCTGACCATTGCTGCTCAAAACTCAAAGTCGAGATGCTTTTAACTGAGAATTCAGGCGGAACGTGAGACTGCGTCTCAATGATTACATCGTGGTTCGATGCATCTTTAAGGTATTTCCTTAGAGAGTCCTTATTTGCTTTTGGATTACTAAAAAGGTCTACGATATTATCAATGTTCTTATCTAAGGTGGTTGGATCAGAACTATAGTAGTTGTTATAATATTTACGAGTATTAAACACATAACGTAAAGCTTCACTAGCCACCTTCGCTTTTACAAAACTAAGGTCAGTTTCAAGACCAAATACAAGGGAACTCCCTAAATTGATATTGTAGCCTGCAAAAATGTCGCCAAAAAGGCCATTTAAACTTGAGTCGTTAGCATCTGCTTGCAACGCAACATCTATATCCTTAATTTTAGCATTTACATTTTTTCCAAAATTGATTCCCCCTTGCGCACCAAGATAAAAACCATCCCAAGAAAAAGCAGGGACTTGAATGGCAGGAGTAAGGGGCGCGGCAGGGACTACAGCATGGGGTGCAGCAGCATAGGCCGAGGAAGCACCAATCAGTGCAATAACTGAAACGGCAAGGGCAGTCGTAAATTTCATATTCATATCCTTCTTTGAAAAAACATTTCTATAATTACTCATTTGTCCGTTACAATCTGTAGTAAAAATGCAACATATATAAAAATATTTTAAATAATATAAAATTTTACGCCTATGCTTTTTTGAGCGCTAGAAAACTAAGAGTTTTATAGATCTCACTATTTCCAACAATGTTGTTTTTTGCCGAATAGATCAGTGGTAAGTACCCAACGCGCAAGCTTTGGTTCATCGGCAACAAGGCGTGCGGGCTTATTGACTCGGGGTGGTCTCGTCCAGCCCATGCACAAGGGCGGTGCACTCATCTGACAGCCCGCCAAGAGCACGGCAGAGGTCAAAATCAGAAAGGTTAATAACTTCATCGGTGATTTTGCTCCTCTCACGAAAGGCCGAAACAGCACTCTTTAAGCTATCTACCCGTGCTATGCTTTTGCCATAAAAAAAGCCGCTCATAAAAGCGGCAAGGACTAGGGCGCCATAATAAAGCCCAAGGCGATAGGGAAACTGCATGGAGGCTCCAAAATAAATACGGTTGATGTTAGTGAGTAAAATTGCTATATATACAACGTATATCGCGTGTGAGGAGGTTTGGATGATCCGTTACAGTAAAGTATTTATGAGCAATCGTAGCCAAAATGTTCGTATACCAGCTGAGGTTCGCTTCCCCACGCATATTCAAGAAGTAATCGTGCGACAAAGAGGGTTTGAACGAATTATAGCTCCTGCTAATAAGGTATGGGATAGTTTTTTTCTAAACAACGCTTCTATAAGTGATGATTTTATGGACAAGAGGGAACCGTCCATAATTTGCGAGCGGGAGTCATTAGATGATTAAATATTTGCTTGATACGAATATTGCCATCTTTGTCATTAAACGCCGCCCCCAAGAGTTGCTGTTAAAATTTAATCAAAATGCTAACAAAATGGCAGTTTCTGCCATTACCCTAGCGGAGCTTGTGTATAGCTGTGAGAACAGCCAATTTCCTGATAAAAATCTTTCGCAAGTGGAGGATTTTATATCCCGTCTTTGCGTTCTTTCCTATGATGAAAAAGCATCTTATCATTATGGCGATATCCGCGCTCAACTCAAAAAACAAGGAACACCTATTGGTGATAATGACCTACACATTGCCGCCCATGCACGAAGCCAAGGCTTGATTGTTGTAACCAATAACACAAGAGAGTTTATAAGGGTTAACGGCTTACGGGTTGAAGATTGGACAAAACCCGCCACCTAAGCTTTTACAACCGTCTCTCTTTTTCATGGTGCAGGAAGACAAAAATACCCACACTTGCGGCTAAAATCATGATGAGAGCAAATGCCCATTGCACAGGACCAGAACCACTCACAAAGCCACTTAGCCCTGATAAAGAACCAATAAGCGGCGCAATCGTTCCAGCCTTTAACAAGGCGCTCTTCTCGCTTACTTGTGGTGTTTGATAATTTGATACCACAAAGTCACCGCGCGCCCAAAGGCCAGCTTCAGCGGCACGGCGATTAACCAAGCCAACAACACGCTTACCACCTGCCTGCACCCATTTGGCAAGTTCACTTGGTACACAAGTGTAATCACCTTGATTAAGCTTCTTGAGAAGGGTTGAGCGTTCAAATGCATCTACCCCCACATTAAAGCAAAAGGAGACAAGTGCGCTAAATTGATTGTCGTTTAATTCAACGCCAACAAGGCCATCAACGGCTTGCTCATATTGGTGCAGATCTTGCAACAAAAGGGCTTGCGCCTCTTGTTCACGCAATACCATGCCTTGTTTGGGATAGGGAGCACCTGCGGCGGCCGTGTGGCCATAACCAATCGTCCACACACCCGCACTATCGCAATAGGCTTCACGCCTTAACCCTTCCCATTGCTTGATCAGTGCAAGCCCTTCTTTGCTAATCCTTCGGGTCATGATTACTCCAAAAAAAAGCCCGCCTAAGCGGGGGGATTGTGGTTTCATAGAATGGGTATGGTAAGCTAACTTATGTGGATCACATCATCATTAGCGGTATTTTGTGGAGGTGCATTGTCATAGATAAGATCATCCTCTAAGGTCGGCCACTCAATCGTAAGGATGACCGTGTACAGTCAATTAAAATAGAAATTAGCGCGCGCACAGTCTACCAGAAATAAAGTAACGCAGCCCTTTTTGTCATGATATGACTCCTTATGGTTAAGGTTCTGAATAAGGCATCAGCTATTCAAAGCACGGCTATAAATCCATCGCTACACTTTCCACTTGCGGATATTGTATGGAGTAAATAGACCCGACATAAGGCGCACGCCTGCAAGCATAGTAATAAGTCAGATTGTTTAGAATCATGGATAATTTTAGCTATTTAACTGCTTATGGTTTAAATGTTTTCAAGCCCTTGCATCCAACATACGGTTTTAGATATTTTCCAAGCATGGAGGCTTGTCTCCATACCCTACCTTTTGATTTTGATTGGTTTGCGTTTAATTTAAATTTTAGGCTGGGATAAATTATACATAAGAAGACTGTCCTTTTTTAGCAAGCCTATTCCTAATCTATTTTATCTAGGAAAATCAGGTTATTAATGCTTGAAAATGGGCGACGTTAGCCCTATTACGCCCCCCATTTACCAAGCCGTAATTTCTTTCAAAAGATTAACGTTGATAAAGCGCACTTAAAGAAACCTTAGCGATTTGGTTTGTATAGATAATAAAGCGAATGACTGCATTAGGCATGTCATTATCGATATCAAGTCTTTTGAGAGATAAAGCATGCAGGGTAAAAATATAACGGTGTGGTTTGTCACCTTCTGGCGGGCAAGCCCCGCCAAAGCCAAACGTACCATAATCATTACGGCCTTGAGTTATATTAGGAATTAACTTAGCGCTCGGATCGCCGCTATTGCTCGCAAAACCTTGAAAATCCGGAGGTATATTATAAACAATCCAATGCCAAAAGCCGCTCCCTGTTGGAGCATCTGGATCATAAAGGGTAAGCGCTAAACTCTTAGCATCGCAGGGCACATCATTCCATATTAAGGCTGGTGAAGTATTTTCACCAGTACCACCAAACGCGTTATATTCGTGCTTTTTACTTAAAAAATGTCCTTCACTAAACTCTGGAGAGAATAATTGCATCGCTTTTATCCTTATACTAATAATAATCACCGTGGCGATAATTCCAACTAGGAAAAATCGCGGCCAATTTGCTCATAATAAGGTCAACATCTAACCCTTTACGGATCAACACAGGGCAAGGTGTCACACAGGCTTTCCCACCTTGTTCAGGGATGAGGCGGCCAACTTCATCAACCATAGAAACCATCACCCCTTGCTCATAGCGAGATTGCGCATTTTTTCCTGCTTGGATAGAGCGGACATAATCATCACCCGCGATGATAAGATCTGCACGCGTTTCAATGCGCTCGCCAATGCCGCTCACCAAGCCTCGATTGCCTTTACCAGATGGGTTGGCAGAGCTTGCAAAAGCAAATTTGCCATGCTCTTTCCAAAGATGATCGGCGATCATCTCGCCAGCCTTGCCAAATTTGATTACAAAACAACTTGTGCCACGATCATCCATCATTAATTCTTCACTACCATCATTGGGGATAAGCGCCCTACCCTCTTCTTTCCAAGGCAGAATACAACCTAAAAGAATATCACTATCCCAATGATCTTGGTAGAGTTGCTCTATTTCAGGGTTTAATTGTGCTAAAGCTTTAAGCTGCTCCATAGAACTACACAACACAACCCCAGGCTTACTTCTTTTACGCTCTTTAGCTTCGAATTTACGCTCAAGCCCCAATTTGTCAGAGGCCATAACGATGTAACCTACCTTAGTAGGGCACACAATCATCCCGCCTTTTTTAACTAAAATCTCAATAGCTTCTAATTGTAAGCCACCATTCCAATTGATAGTTTTATTGTTCATAAAGCCCTCATAAAAGTGATTCATTTTTAAGAATATTCTATATTATACAAATAATTTGATAAATTTGTGTCTAGCGCAAGGTTTTAGATCCCCAAACCAGAAAAATCAAAGAGCTTTTGATCAAGTAAATGGCTGGGGCGTACGTTCGTAAGTGCTCGAATCATTGTATCTTTGCGGCCCGGCATACGCTTTTCAATATCACTTAACATGGCTTTCATGATATTGCGTTGCAGGCCATCTTGACTTCCACATAAATTACACGGAATTATTGGAAACTGCATAGTATGACAAAAGCGTTTCAAGTCGTCTTCACTAGCATAAATCAAAGGACGCAAAACCAAAAGATCGCCTTCATCATTTTTTAATTTACCTGGCATGGCCGCCAACCGCCCCCCATGAAATAAGTTCATAAAAAAGGTTTCTAGCGCGTCATCACGATGATGACCAAGCACTAAAGCGTGGCAGCCCTCCTCGCGCGCGATGCGGTATAGGTTTCCACGCCGCAACCTCGAACAAAGCCCGCAATATGTAGCGGTTTCTGGCACTTTATCGGTGACAATAGAATAAGTATTCTCATATTCAATTCGATAAGGAATTGAATATTTTTGGAAAAACTCTGGTAAAATATGCTTAGGAAAATTAGGCTGACCTTGGTCAAGGTTACACGCCAAAAGCTCCACTGGCAAAAGACCCCGCCATTTTAAATCCAGCAAAAGCGCAAGCAGGCTATAAGAATCCTTGCCACCGGAAAGCGCAACAAGCCATTTTTGCCCTGGAGTAACCATTGAAAAATCAGCTAAAGCTTGGCGCATATGACGCAAAAGGCGCTTACGTAATTTATTAAACTCAATACCAGCCTCAACATGCTCAAACAGAGGATGACAAGCTTCAAGACAATCTATGTCAGTCATTTCCTCTCCGCCACGAAAGCGCTCGAAATAAGCCCCAAAAGCGTAAGTAGAACGAAACGTCAGTAAAAGGATTAATCACGCTTACACATAAAATAAGGGGGCATTCGCCCCCCTAATATTATTAACGAGAATAAAACTCGACTACCAAATTCGGCTCCATGTGCACAGCATAAGGCACATCAGAGAAGCTGGGTACACGCGTAAACGTAGCTTTCATCTTGCTATGATCAGCTTCGATATAATCTGGTACATCCCGCTCGGCCAATTGAACAGATTCTAAAACTAATACAAGTTGCTTTGATTTTTCACGCACTTCAATTACATCACCAGGTTTACAACGGTAAGATTGTATATTTGTGCGCCGGCCATTCACGTTTATATGGCCATGGTTGACAAATTGACGAGCTGCAAAAATTGTAGGAACAAATTTAGCACGATAAACAACGGCATCAAGACGAGATTCTAAAAGCCCAATCAGGTTTTCACCCGTATCTCCACGACGACGTGCAGCCTCTTCATAAGTTTTACGGAATTGTTTTTCAGAAATATCACCATAAAAGCCTTTTAGCTTTTGCTTAGCACGCAATTGGATTCCATAATCAGACAACTTGCCCTTCCGGCGTTGCCCATGTTGACCAGGCCCGTATTCACGGCGATTAACTGGAGACTTTGGGCGCCCCCAAATATTTTCTCCCATACGGCGGTCAATTTTATATTTTGCAGATTCGCGCTTGCTCATCGCATTTCCTCGTGAAATTAATAGAGTTCTATAAGGAAACGCGCCCTCCTCTGTCCTTAAAGTTTAAAGACTGACAGGACAGCTATAACTGCCCACGGGACACGTCGGTGGTACATTTGAAATGTGATTTCATCACTATGTTGTCTTATAATAAAAGTCAAGACCTCCCGTTTCCTTTCTCATATTAACAAAGGCCGATAACACAACCCGAACCCATGCAATAAATGCTCGGTCTTTGTGTCAATCTTATTTGAAGTAAAAAATGCTACATCTTTTTCTAATACTGCCAAACTATGCGCCATGTTCACAGTATCTGAAGTTAGCGAACACTTATTAAGCAAGAACAAAGCACGTTTGGCAATCGCCCAGGCAGGGTCGATCCAATCAACGGGCCAAGGCGCATATTTGCGAAAAAGGTTAATCAAAAAAGGATAATGGGTACAAGCTAAAACTACGATATCCGTGCGCTTATATGTCTTTTCTATAAAAGCAGGAAAAATTTCTTGGGCAATCAACTTTTCATCGATCGGCTTTTGAAGCAAATAATCTTCTGCGCTTTGCGCCAAATAGGTACTTCCCACTAAATGTACATCGCAACGCTTCGCAAATGAACGGATTAATTCATGAGTATAAACACGCGCTACCGTTCCTGGCGTTGCTAAAACAGAAATAAGTCCAGAACTTGTTTGCTCTGCTGCGGGCTTAATCGCTGGTACGGTGCCTATAAAAAGGGTCTGTGGAAAGGCTTTACGCAAATCGGCTAAAACAAGCGTGGAGGCCGTATTACAAGCAATCACACATAGAGCCGGTTTGTAAAGTTTAAAAAAATGCGTAAAAAGCGTCAAAATACGCTCGCGCAGCGACACCTCCTCCCAATTTCCATAAGGAAATCCAACGTCATCGACCAAATAGACAAAACGCCTAGCAGCAAGCCACAAACGTGCCTCACGCAGAACGCTCAGCCCCCCGAGGCCACTATCAAAAAAAACCACCATTGTGTCTTTTCCCGTATTACAGCTATGCGCAATTGTGACATTAATCGTTATCAGGAGCAAGGCCAGTGGGAGACAGAATAGACGTTTTAGGAACGCGTGCACGCGTTTTAGGAGCCGCGCTTCCACGTGGCACTTCAGGACTAAAATGTTCAAGAGAGGCGATCACGCCTCGCAATAAGCGGATCTCAGAAGCCGCGAAAGCAGGGCGCACTAAAATAGCACGCAAATTGGCCAGCATAATCTCCTTACGTTCGGGTGGCCGAAAATAGCCCCGCGCTTCTAAAGCATTCTCTAATTGATCAAATAAACCATACAAATCAGCTTTATCAGCGGGGGCAAGTGCTGGGTGGCGAAAAGCTGTATCTTCTTCCTTTGCAAGCCCTGCTTTCATCCATTCATACGACATCAACAAAACCGCTTGTGCAATATTTAGTGAAGCAAACGCTGGGTTTACAGGAAATGTAACAATTTGGTCGGTAAGACTAAGCTCTTCATTATTAAGCCCCCAGCGTTCTCGTCCAAATAAAATTCCGGCCTTTTGCGCGCTTTTAGAATGAGAACGCAAAATTCGTGCGGCTTCCGTGGGACTTTTTACGGGCTTATAGCTATATCTCGCCCGTGCTGTCGTTGCAAAAAGCAAAGATAAGTCCCCGACTGCTGCAGAAAGCGAAGAAAAAACTTCGCAAGACTCGATAATATGATCCGCTTTGCTAGCCGCAGCAATGGCCTTTTCATTAGGAAAACTCTCCCTTGGATTAACAAGCCTTAAATGCACTAGGCCAAAATTCGCCATCGCACGCGCCGCCATGCCAATATTTTCAGGCAGTTGCGGCTCTACCAAAATAATAACAGGGCCTTCTGTGATGTTGGGTTGATTTTTATTAGTACCAGCCATTCTTCTTTCCTTAATTATAAGCGGCGCGTTTATCAGCTGATAAAACAAATAGGCAGCCTTTACCACACAATAGTAAAAACATGAAATACACCGTAAATAACCCCTTTTGCGCCCTTATCTTGACGTTTTTTTTTGTAAAAATCATGCAACAATTTAAATTATTTTAGGATATTATCCATGACTAGCGAAACCAAAATCACATTTGCTCTTATCTTTGTGGCTTTTTTAGCTGTTTTTTTCCTTCTTCATACCCAAGCTTCCTCTTGGGGTACCCCTCCCTTTTGAAACCGTTTCGCGAAAGCTAAGCTTGATTAGACTAACTTGAACCTTTTATATAGGTTATGATTTTTGCCCCGCCGCTCATTCCAGCTCGGCTTATTCGTCGATATAAGCGCTTTTTGGCTGATGTCAGTTTTGATGCTGAAACGATAGTTACTGTGTCGGTTCCAAACACAGGAGCGATGCGCGGTTTAGTTGAACCAGATAACCGAGTTTGGCTCTCTTATAGTGCGAACAAGAGCCGCAAATACCACTATCGCCTAGAGATCGTTGAAACAGATGGCCAAATGGTAGGCATTAATACAAGCCTTCCTAATCAATTAGCCCTTGAGGCTTTGCACATAGGCCTTCTACCAGAACTAAGCGCTTATAATAAGATTTTCCCCGAACAACGCTATGACACAAAATCACGAATCGATTTTTTATTGCAGAATGATTGTCTAGAGGATTGCTATTTAGAGATCAAAAACGTGCACTTTATTCGTAAAAAAGGCCTTGCTGAGTTTCCTGATACGCCTACAGCCCGTGGCACAAAGCATCTTCAATCGCTTATAAGAATGGTACAAACTGGCAAACGCGCTGCCCTTGTCTATATTATCCAACGTGAAGATTGCCACGCTTTTTCTATTTGTGAAGATTTGGATCCTCTTTATGGACAGATGCATCGTTTAGCATTAAAAGCAGGGGTAGAATTTTATGCGATAAAATGCGCAATCAACACACAAAGCATTTGCCCCATTCAACGAATAGAGATAGCAAGCCATGACCCAATATATTGATTATAGGCACGCGCCTTTAAAATTTAATGATCAAATTCGTCTTTTTGATGATGTAGCTTTTGCTGGTATGCGGAAGGTTGGGCAGTTGGCGGCCGAGTGCCTTGATGCTTTAGTGGAAATCGTAAAACCTGGCATTACGACACAACAAATTGATGACTTCGTATTTGCCTTTGGGGTCGATCGTGGGGCTCTGCCAGCTGATTTGAACTATCGCGGTTATACTCACTCCTGCTGTACATCCATCAACCACGTAGTATGCCATGGCATACCCGATAATAAGAAATTACGGGACGGGGACATAGTAAATATTGATGTAACCTTTATCCTTGATGGTTGGCATGGGGATTCAAGTCGCATGTACCCAGTTGGAAAAATCCGCCGCGCCGCCGAACGTCTTTTAGAAGTTACGCATGAAAGCCTTATACGGGGCTTGGCCGTAGTCAAACCAGGTGCGACTACCGGAGATATTGGCGCAGCCATTCAAACCTACGCCGAAAGTCAGCGCTGTTCTGTCGTAAGAGATTTTTGTGGCCATGGACTTGGCCAGCTTTTCCACGATGCTCCTAATATTCTACACTACGGAGTAAAGGGAAGTGGTGTCACCTTGCAAGAAGGAATGATGTTTACAATCGAACCGATGATCAATCTTGGAAAACCTGATATTAAAGTATTGACTGATGGCTGGACAGCCGTTACACGCGACCGATCTCTTTCAGCACAATATGAACACTCTATCGGCGTAACAAAAAACGGGTGCGAAATCTTTACAGCTTCGCCAAAAGGTCTTTTTTATATTTCCAAATAAACATATTCTTGGCTATAATAGTTTATGACCAAAAAGAGAGATCCATACAATTTTCAGGAACCAGCGACCCTTGCCCTGATTCCCTCACCTGATAGCCCGCAAGGGAACCTAACTTCTCCTGATCAAACCACCATTTCCCCCAAAACACCCGCTACAAAACCAAAGTTACCTAATGCGCGTACTACACGCGCTAAAAGTTTTAAGAACTCTACATCAAAACATTATCATGGCCATCGTGAACGTTTGCGTAAACGCTATTTCAAGACAGGCGGCATAGGGCTCGAAGATTATGAATATCTTGAATTATTGCTTTACCGGATCATACCACGCGCTGATACCAAGCCTTTAGCAAAAGCCTTATTGGCTCGCTTTGGAACACTAGCCGATGTTTTAGGTGCGGAAAAAAATCTACTAGAAGAAGTACCTGGCTGTGGACCTAGCGTTGCTATGGAACTAAAAATTCTAGGCGATCTCGCGCAAAGGGTTCTTCATTCCCAACTTTATGAGCGCGAGGTGTTTTCTTCATGGGATAAGGTATTAGCCTATTGCAAGGCAGCCATGGCTCATGAACCACGAGAGCAACTACGCATTCTATATCTTGACAAGAAAAATGCCCTCATTACCGCCGAAATCATGCAAATTGGAACGGTCGACCACACGCCAGTTTATCCACGTGAAATAGCTCTAAAAGCCTTAAAAGTATCAGCTTCAGCCGTTATCATTGCACACAACCACCCCGCGGGCGATCCAACACCTTCACAAGATGATATCAACACTACCATGATCTTAAAAGATGTTCTCAATGCTATGAATATTAGCTTACATGATCATATAATCATCGCTCGCAATACTTATATAAGCTTTAAAAGCTTAAAATTAATATAATAAAAAACTATGAATCGATTAACCTGCTCATAAGAATTGCATAAACAATAAGCGTACTACGTAACAAAAAATCACGTTTCACTCAGTTTTCTATACAAAGCAGAAAGAAGTATCATTTGGCGATCCCGACAGAACTCGAATCACCCGTTTTTTACACCTTAACCCTTTGATTTTACTTTATAAAAAAATAGGTTCGGGATTGATTTTGGGGGGTTCGGGAATAGGTTTGTCGAAAAAATGGCAGTCCTCTTATACGAATTTTATTCCAATCCAACCAAAAAATCAAACCCAAACGAATCAAAATCAAAAGGTAGGGCACGGGGCAAATCACCTCGCTTGACAAAAATCCTAAAACCGCTATGTTGAGAACAAGTGCTTCAAAACACTTAAACCATAAGCGGTTAAATAACCGAAATTATTTACCGTTCCGAATAATTCGACTTATTGCCATGCTTCTATGCATGTGCCTTATGTCGGGTGTAGTTACACCATACAATACCCGCAAGGGGAAAGTGTAACGACGGACTTATGGCCGTGTTTTGAGCGCCCGACGCCATTTTATGGTGTTCATTCAAAACGTTAACCATAAGGAGTCATATCATGACAAACCCTTTGATCTCAATCCAAGAAAGAAAAATTTCTAACGATACTGTGCAAACAGTTGATGCCCGTGAGTTACATGCCTTTTTGGAAGTTAAATCTAATTTTCGCGATTGGATTAAAAACCGCATCAACGAATATGGTTTTCAAGAAAATCAGGACTTTATCACTTTCGCTAAAAATTTAGCGAAAGTCCAAGATGAAGGACAATCGATGTTTTCTAAAAATTTAGAAACCGTCTCAATCGGTCGTCCTTCTAAGGAATACACACTCACTCTCGACATGGCGAAAGAGCTTTCCATGGTTGAGAAAAACGAACGCGGCAAAGAAGCAAGACGGTATTTCATTGAATGTGAACGCCTTGCCAAGCAAGCGGCTAAAAATGGACAACAAGTAAGTTCTATTGCACCTGCAACACTCACTCTTTCAAGCCGCGAAATCGCCAAGCTATGCGGTAAGCGCCATGATCGAGTCGCAAAAGATATTGAACGTATGCTTTTAGTCTTAAAGCGTGATTTGTCTCTCTTTGCACGTCTTTATACGACCAATAAAAATACCAAACAAACCGAATACCTTTTACCCAAGCGCGAATGCTTGATCCTCGTTTCAGGTTACAGCACAGTGTTGCGGGCAAAGATTGTTGACCGTTGGTTAGAACTAGAACAAGCACATCAACCACAGCTACAATTGACGCAAGAAGATGATACCGTCTATCGCCTTCCAGAAGACCGCGCAAAGATACCGCTACGTATCAGAGACTGCATCAACAAACACGCCCAACAACTAGCCGCGCTATATCGACTAGAAGCAGAGGCCTATTTGCTTAACCATGTTTACATGGGTGCCGTAGGCATATGGCGTGAGATATCCTTCTCAAAGGTCGAAGAGCGCCTAAAGAAAGTCCTATGGCTAGATGTGATCGATAAAGAATTGGCCGAAATGCGCTCTGCTCATTATCTTCTTTTCAGAGCGCTAAGAGATATGATCACAAGAGACGTTAAGAAGCTGGAAGAGCTACACCTTTCAGCACCTAACGAGCGCTTACTGGTCGCTTAAGCGTAAACAACTTCCCCCGTCTTTAGGCGGGGGATTTTGATGACTTGTATCAGTTCAGCCTATCCCAAGCTTTTTAAAGAACGCTTTGTTTCGCATTTTTGCGTCTTTAAGAAGCTTTGTCCAGCTCAAGACCTCTATATAGAGATTGCCACTATCGTGCCATTGAAACCAACCTAATCCATCAGGCATCGGCTTAAAGTCTTTTATTTTGAGAAGCCACCTATTTACTTTAGGTGTTAAGTCGCAAATCACGTATCCGTAAAAAGGTGTTGTTTCATTAACGCGAATATTTAATCCAGTGGGTGTACGGAACTCGCCATCTCTAATATGGTTTACATATTGAATAATTTGTGTAATGGGGTCTTCGCTCGAGGATTCATTAGCGAAATCGTCTCGCTGTGGTCTTTTAAATTCAAATATCGTTATAGGATTGCTAGTTTCATTCTCACCCCGAAATGCTACACGTTGATCATAAGCTATAATATCAGGCCGACCACTATTCTTAGAACCGTCTAGGGATTTGTCAGATGAAATATAAGAAGTAAAGTTTAACCTTTCATCTAGTATCCAAAGATTGTGGTCATCATAATTGAGACTTTCTGTATCTTTTTTACGTGGCATGATGATATCATGTAGTTCGCCTTCAGATTTATATTTACAATTGGCGTCTATTTCCAGTGATTTTTCAAAAATATCTAAAATCAATTTCCTCATACAGACGTAGTGCGCAAGATCATTTTTACTTGTTGCAGAAATCCTTTTCACTACTTGACTGACGTTTTTAGCTAATTTATCGGAATTTTGCGTTTTTAATAAGGCAGTCACCTGCTGAAGTGTTTCCGTTTCTTTTTCGTGCTTTTTCCGTTGAAGATAAAGCTCAATATCTGTATTTGATGGCTTCATACCTAGATCACTAAAATCAACCTCCTTCGCGAGGGTTTTATGCCATGGCGCCCCATTACTAATATAATTATTAATTAGCTCCTGTTTATCCGCCCTCCTCTTTGCAAGAGCATTTTCTAAAACAGATTGAGCAATTTCAGCGGCTGTTTCTTCAATTTGACTTTGAGAAATACTGCTAAAAAGATCTGTATCTGGCGGAAAATTGAAATTCCTGCGTTCAAGCGACACATGTTGGTTTAGATACTCACCAAAAACGTAGACCTTGAGGCAAAACTTTTGTTCCTTTGAGGATATACCATCTATATCATTATCGCAGAACAGTTCTTCAAATTCTGGTGCATATTTAGAAAGTGAAGTGGATACTACATTTCGGCGATGTGCTATAAGGCAAATTTCATTCTTAGGCGCTCCTAAATCTTTTCTTTGCCCATAAAATTTAAAAATCCGCACCTGAAATTTTTCTGCTTCTTGGTGCGCTTGGAGCGTGAATATATTTCGTTCAATAGGTAGTTCAACAATTTTACTATCATCGCTTATTACATAATCGTTGAGGCAAATACTATTGTTAGGGTCGTTCTCCTCACATAGTGTGATATCTGGGCAAATTATATCTTTATCTAGAAAATATAATAACAACCGAGCTACGATAACATGAGCAATATTATCAATATTTTTATGCGGAAAACTATCTGATTTTAACCCATATATTTTAACGACTGTGCCAGTATGCTTATTCTTGGAAACAGATGTCTTCTCATTGATTATAATATCTTGTTCTTTCCCCATCTTAAACAAGCGATCGTAGAGTATACTATTGGTAACAAAGGTGCTTTCTACCTCTAAATGATCATAATATTTGAGACAAGAAAATCGCCCGAAACCCTTGCCGCCTAAATGAGCCTTCTGGTCACTATAGACTGTATCAAATGATTTACGATTATCTTCCGTAAAGCCAATCCCGTTATCTCTCACGATAAAGCCATCAATAACACCCAATCTATCAATAAAATCGCCTTGGCTACGTATGACTTGAATGTTAATAGAGCCTTTCCCATCACCTTTTTGTTCGGTGGCGTGAATGGCGTTTACAACTAGCTCTAGCAATGGCGTATAAATATTAGTGCCAGATCGGATGTTTTCAATTAGCCGTTTAATGTTAACATTGCTCATATCTGCTCCAGCACATTACCCGATACACCGCTTAACCTCAATTATAAAATATAAAAACCATCCAAAAACCTTCGGTAGTTGTCTCCTCAATCAATCCCCCTTCAGCATATATGTTTTTAAGATAAAGACTAATATTATCAATGGAGCACTTGAATAACTCTGCCATAAGCTTGTGACTAAGCCTAATTAAATAGTTCTCACAACCAGTTTGAATGCTTTCTTCGCCTGCTTATTGGATAAAAATCAAAAATTCAGCTCTAATATTGCGGGTGATTAGTTTTTTAGGAGAGACACGACACCTATCGAAATGAGTCTTCTAGTGCTTCATGTTACTAATTTTCTCTTGCCTGTCAAACGATAGCGATAAGAAGTTGGTGCAGATCATCACGGCGTTTGCACTGTTTTTATAAGAGAAGGTTCGCACCGATATTTCGCATGCAGTACCATTTGTTTTGTAGACGCGTCCATACAGAGATTATGAGTGAGTTTTTAAAGAAATGGAGCCACAGTACAGGAAAAATAAAAGCCATGACTTACACTTTGCTCTTGGCATGACCTATAAAAAATAAAGCCCTAGCGGAAACTAGGACTTTATTAAACTCAATAACTCAGAAAAGTCATTCATTCATGAATTGGATCAATAGTAGCGTAGATATATTTTCATGTCAAGAAAATTTAACTAGCTAAAATATAGACTTATCTAGTTTTGTCCACGTGAAAATAATAGCGCAAGACGCTAAGCAACAGCTCTATGCTGGAAACACCAACAGCACCACAAATAAACCCCGCTAAACCCATAATATTATTAGGGCTGAGGCCATCATCAACGCCCACCATATCAAATCTTAGCAAGAGATGATAAAGCATATAAGAAACGGTGGGTGAAGCATAAATCGCCAATACACCGCCGCCCACCCATTCACAAACCCGTTGCCAACACGATTTATCATGATTGGCCAATTGACGTACAAAAGCACCAAATATACCAGCAAGCGCTGTTGATAGCATCATGCCAAACCATGAAAGCCAATCGGGGGGTATCTGTTTTTCGGGCATAGGGGATCCTTCTTACTGTGTAGATATTTTACGCCTTGCCACTGTAATTTTCGTACACATAAATGTTGACAAGTTTTTATTTTTCGTGTACAAAAAAAATTATGAAAATAATTTGGGATGAACCAAAGCGCCTTTCAAACCTTGATAAGCATGGCTTAGACTTTAGCGATGTCATTTATTTTGATTGGAAAAACGCTTTTATCAGTGACACCTATTCAAACCGTTTAAAAGCGATTGGCCGTTTTGCTAATGGTACAATGGTTGTTGTATTTGCACTGCTTGGAACAGAAGCTATATCTGTGATCAGCTTTCGCCCCGCTAACGAAAAAGAAAGGAAGGTTTTCAATGACCACTATAAAAAGCTTTAAGGAGGGTCGAGGCTATACAAAGGAAGATTGGGAAGATGTTACTTCTCCACCTTTAACTGATGAGGAGTTAGCGCATTTAAAACCAGCCCAAGAGGTTTTGCCTGCTTCTTTTTTTCAACGTGTGGAAGAGGAAAGACGCAAGCGTGGGCGGCCGCGGGTAAGTGTACCAAAGGAGGCTGTAACCTTGCGACTCGCCCCTGACGTCATCGCTCACTTTAAGACATGTGGGGCTGATTGGCGCGCAAAAATGAGTGAAGTCCTTACAAAAGCTAGTGAAGAGTAACCTATTTCCAACAATGTTGTTTTTTGCCGAATAGATCAGTGGTAAGTACCCAACGCGCAAGCTTTGGTTCATCGGCAACAAGGCGTGCGGGCTTATTGACTCGGGGTGGTCTCGTCCAGCCCATGCACAAGGGCGGTGCATTCATCTGACAGCCCGCCAAGAGCACGGCAGAGGTCAAAATCAGAAAGGTTAATAACTTCATCGGTGATTTTGCTCCTCTCACGAAAGGCCGAAACAGCACTCTTTAAGCTATCTACCCGTGCTATGCTTTTGCCATAAAAAAAGCCGCTCATAAAAGCGGCAAGGACTAGGGCACCATAAACCCCAAGGCGGTAGGGAAACGGCATATGCGCTCCTTAATAAGGTTCGAATCAGTCTGCCAAGTGGATTACTACGTATCCTATTGTCATTTGGATATGCCTCGCCCAAAGATATAACCAAGCGCAGTTAGTGAAATTGTGACGGATGTCTTGCTTAGATCACTTAATAACTTGACATTTTCAGATACAAAAAAAGATGCAAAACAAAGAAGTGCAAATATAAAAATACCGCCAACAACTGCTATCAATGCGATAAAAAGGGGCATATTGTCCCAAGAGCCAAAGAATTCACCAAGCTTTCCGATTTTTATTTTTTCTTTTTCTATGCATTGCTGGTGATCAAGTTTTGACAGTCGCATCTTATGCTCTATAGAACTCTTCAAATCCTCTTCTAGTACTGATGAATTATCCGTATCTAGTATAGATACCTCTTTTTTTAAGCCCCCCTTATCCAATGCCATATTCAAACTCTAGTCGGTTCTTAAGCATAGGAATGGAGGTTAAGAATATCTTTGAAAGCGTTGGCAGTGGCTGTTGATAAAATTCATCCAGCATAAAGCGCGGCACAAGCAAATGAGCGGCAAAACAATTGGCTTCTTTTTCTTGCACAGCGTTTTCATTATTCAGGTCTTGGCGCATAAGGACTTTGTACGCGTTTGACGCCGCCCATTCCTTATGGAGTAAGGCATGGCCAAGCTCATGGGCAATGGTAAACATTTGCCGTAAGGGATATTCATCCTTATTGATATAAATCGCGTGTTCCTCGGCGTCATAAAACCCAGAAACATTGTTAATCGCTTCCTCTGATGTAAAGCTTACAAATTTGAGTTTGATGTTTTCATTTCGTGCAAGCTCCATAACGTTAACGGGGGGAGAACTGATACCGTATGTCTTTAATAGCCCAAGAGCCGTATTCTTGGCTTTAACATAATTGGGTTGCATGGCTCTATCCTGCACTATCTTATCCCCTATAAGTATATAGTACTTTAAACATTCAAAGAGCGTTTATAGGGACATTATTCACATCTTATATCACATCTTTGTATTTGTTTCTATAGTAAAAATATTTTAACTAGAACGCTTGATACGTATCTAACCCGTCAGTTAATCAGCTACAACCGTCTCTCTTTTTCATGGTGTAGGAAGACAAAAACACCCACGCTTGCGGCTAAAATCATGATGAGAGCAAATGCCCATTGCACAGGACCAGAACCACTCACAAAGCCACTTAGCCCTGATAAAGAACCAATAAGCGGCGCAATCGTTCCAGCCTTTAACAAGGCGCTCTTCTCGCTTACTTGTGGTGTTTGATAATGTGATACCACAAAGTCACCGCGCGCCCAAAGGCCAGCCTCAGCGGCGCGGCGATTGACCAAGCCAACAATACGCTTACCCCCTGCCTGCACCCATTTGGCAAGTTCACTTGGTACACAAGTGTAATCACCTTGATTAAGCTTCTTGAGAAGGGTTGAGCGTTCAAATGCATCTACCCCCACATTAAAGCAAAAGGAAACAAGTGCTCCAAATTGATTGTCGTTTAATTCAACGCTAACAAGGCCATCAACGGCTTGCTCATATTGGTGCAGATCTTGCAACAAAAGTGCTTCGGCCTCTTGTTCACGCAATACCATGCCTTGTTTGGGATAGGGAGCACCTGCGGCGGCCGTGTGGCCATAGCCAATCGTCCACACACCCGCACTATCGCAATAGGCTTCACGCCTTAAACCTTCCCATTGCTTGATCAGTGCAAGCCCTTCTTTGCTAATCCTTCGGGTCATGATTACTCCAAAAAAAAAAAACCGCCTAAGCGGGGGATTGTGGTTTCATAGAATAGGTGTGGTAAACTAACTTATATGGATCACATCATCATTAGCGGTATTTTGTGGAGGTGCATTGTCATCAATGAGATCATCCTTTGAGGGTGTGGTTGCTTGGATATGATCGACAATGCGCTCTTGGTTTTCATCAAAGATCTCACATTCAACGCTTGTGACATAGCCACTTTCACTTTCAGCGGTAAGCTTGTGACTTACGCTCAACGCACGCCAAGTGGAGGGCATATAGGGTCGAAACGGTGGCGACAAGACAATCTTGGTTTCTGCCATGATAGAAGGTGCTCCGCCCATCTCAAAGCTAAATTTGGCTTTGCCGCGTGTCGCCTCATTCTTTTGTGTGCTGGCAAGGCTTACCGCCGCCGCCTCATTATGGGCTCTGTGACGCGCTTGTTGATAAGGCGCGTTGCCTACTTGCACGCTTTTTACAGAACCAGAGCGAATATCATTATATTGTACCGTAACACCACCCTTATCCGCAGGCCTGTCGTCTTTCTTATCCATATCCCCGCTATGGATGATATCCTCTTTGCCACTTGGCTTTGTGTCCTTCTCCTCTGGCAATTCCCAAGCTGTGCTGGCTAAACCATTGGCTTGACCCGCCTCAACCCGCGCTTCATAGCTAAACTTCCAGTCAGAACACATGCTTTCTTTAAGCGTAAACACGCCTAAATCAGTGCCACTTAGGCTTTTAGCCGTACCACGCTTAGCCAAAACCAACTTGCCATCTACGGGCTTAGCCACTGCGTCATACATAGAAGCCAACCGTGCCGCAAAGGCCATGTCACTTTCATTATGCTGATCTATATGCCGAATAACAATTTTAGCTAAATCCCTGTCCAACTTCGCTTCAAACCCATTGCGTGTTGCAATCTCTTGAGCAATCGTGCCTAAGGTAGTTTGATGATAGGATTGGCTTTTGGCGCTACGATAAGTTTTATGCATATCAGCGCTATGGCCAGTAATCGTTAAACTGCGCGGATTGGGTTTTAGTGCTATCGTATCAATCGTAAAGCTACCAAGGTCGCGCACCTCTCCCTCTGTATAGCCTAAGCGCACGCCAATAACCGTACCAATCAACGGGATAGTCAAACCATCATGACCCGCGCTCTTTGCATCATCAAGGGTAAGGGTTAAACTATTGCTTTTATTGGCCGCTTCATCCTTTACTTCAACTTCTAACAAATAGGGCGCTATTTTGTTTGTGATGTCTCTCTCATGGCTGATGATCTGACAAATAGGCTGCATGGGCTTAATCCCAAATGTTCACATAGGAGCCTGCGTTGGGGGTCGGTAGATCAGGCAAAACAAGCTTAAGACCCGCAGGCAAATGCGCTCCATAATCGGTCAAACGGTAATTAGCTTCATAAACAAGGCGTAGCGCCAAATCTTGGTAAGCCTTTGGGTAATAATTATAACAAATGGCATCCACCATATCGCCTTCACGCGTAAGATAAATCTCATCCATACTATTGACCGCTATATTCTTTAAGGTTGATGGTAAATTCTTGACGCTTTGGTTGGCCATCACGGGTAAAAATGGTGTTCTCTTCCTCTACGCTTTCAATAATAAATTCGCCAAACACCTTACCATCACCAGAGATAAGCAAAAGCGGTTTTCCCTCGCTCGCCATAGCGCGCATCGCGTCCAACTGGCCATAACCACCACGCCACTGCGGTAGATCACCCCTTCAAGGCTGATGCTTGTTGCATTAAGCGTTGGGTTTTGCAAAACGGGCTTACGGCCTAAGCGCGCTTGCTCAACCCAGCCATAACTATCGCTTCGTGCCCATCTTTGATAAGGCAATTGCCGCAGGGAAAAGCGAAAGTCGCCTAACGCCATCATCATGCTAAATCACCCAATTGTGCCATGAGCTCACGGCGCTGTTGCATGGCCATGTCTTGCAAGGTACGCTTGATCTGCGCGGCAACGTCTTTAACATCGCCATTGCTTTGCACCGTAAGATTGCTAATCGTTATGCTTGGATTATAGGCAACAGTATTGGGAGCGCTATAGCCACTAAGACGCGGGATAGTAGCAGTGGGCGTTTGTGGTTGGCTTGATGCTATCTTGGCTTGTGCCTGCGCGTCTGCTTCCAATTGGCTATTGCCATCGCTAACAATGTTTCGTTGTACCTCTTCAACGCTTTTAGTCGTTACCGTAGCGCCAACATTAAGCTAATTTGTTTTTTACCCAGTTAGGCATCCAGCTGATAAGACCCATAATCTTATCTTGGAGCCATTTTGTTAAGTTATTCCAACCCAATTTTAAGCCATTCCATAAAAAGCTACAGATGCCTTTGCCAAAATTTAACATGCGGCTACCAATATTACTGATAACATCAGTAATAAAGTCAAAGCAGGTTGCAAAAAAGTCAGTAATCCAATTCCAGCCGGTTTTGATGCCCTCCCATAAAAAGCCGATGATCCTCTTACCAAGCCCTAAGAAGTCAATGCTAGATATATAATTGACAACATTGCTAAAGACATCAACAACCTTCTCCCATGAGCTAGCTAGAAAGTCTGTAATGCTACGCCAGTTCTTAATAGCCAGTACCAGCGCGCTAATCCCCACAATAAGCCAACCAATAGGTGTTGCCAGCATCGCCGCGCCTAGACTTATAAAAGCAGGTACAAGCGCCGCAAGTGCCCCAATGAGCGGTCCTGCTATATAGAGGCCAACACCCACAAGCGCCAGCTTTAGGTGATTGCTCAAAAAGCTTGCCACAGGCTTTATGCAATTATAGACCCATTTAAAACTCTCTGCCCAGTCATCTATGCTCTTGCGTAAGTCTGATGTTGGGTCTTTTAAGTCCTTCAAGGTTCCTTTAAACCACTCTAAACCCTCTTTGATCTTGTCATTGATTAAATTCTTATTGGCATCAATCAATTGATTAAGCCAATCAAGAGTCTCTTTCAAAATGGGCATAAACCCTACAGAGATCCGCTTGGTAAAGGTGCTAAAGCGATCCGAAAGGCCTTTCATACTATTATTTAAATCAAGTGCCCCCGCCACCGCATCATCACCAATAATGCTTCCCGAAGCGCGCGCCTCTTGGCGCATGGCTTTGATCTCTTCACGTGTTTTGCCCATAAAGGCCAAAAACTGCGGCCCCTTATCAAGGCCAAAGACTTGCTCGCTTAAGCCTTGTTGGCCTTCTTTCTTCATCTGCCCATGCGCTCAATGAGATCGCCAAACAGTGCGGCGGGGTCTTTCATTTTTTCTTTAAGGCTTTGTGCACTATAGCCAAGGGCGGCAAAGGCTTCTGCACCTTTCCCTTTGCCCGTGGCGATAAATTCATTGGCGCGCCGCGTCATCTGTGCAAGACCATCGCCCATACTATCAGCCGTTATGTTAAAACTATCGCCTGCATATTGGAGCTCTTGCAAGCTTTCCGCTGAGGTGCCAATGGCTTGTGCCCAATTATTAAGGCTAAGGGCATTGGTTGTTAGCTTCTTCTCAAGCCCATAAACACCGGCTACCAAACCACCACTGCCAAGCCCTACAAGAGCTGTCAACTTCGCAATCCGTCCTAAGCTTTTGTTTGCACCAGCCCCCACATTGTCAAAAGCCTTGCCTAAACCTTTGACCGATTTTGACAAGGTAGAAAGACCTGTAACCCGCCCCATCTTATTGAGCTTAGTTTGCATACGTTTAATGGGACCGGATATTTTATCTTCAAGCGATAGCTTGATCACGGCATTAGCTAATTTGTCCATGATGATCCTTTGAAGGTGGGGAAGGTGGTTCAGGTGGTTCAGGTGGTGTTAATCTTTTGCGCGCCCACTCGTGCCAAGAGACGAGCTCTTGTGGGGTGAGAGTTCTAGAAGCTCAGAAAGCGGCCAATGAAACACAAGGGCTAGGTCGGTGATGTAGGTGGCGGCTGTGTCCCAATCTCTAATTGGGATGGCCGCAAAAAATGGCCAATCATCTCCGCAAGGGCGTTCATGTCATACATGTCTAGTGCCGCTACGGCTTCTGGGGGCCAACCAGATAGCCTTACAATAAGCTTCTCAACTTGTTCCTGCTTTATACGCTCTAAGTCTACATGGCGTAAGTCTCCAACTGCGACACGCCGTAGTGTGATGTCCTCGTGAACCTTGCCTTCAAACTCAAGCGGCATGGCAAGCTCATATGTTTCTTCTAATGCAAATTTCCCTGCTAGAGTTTAACATTAACGCTCATGTTTTTTCTCCTAAAGTCCAATATTCGTGCGGTGTGCGGCAAGTTGATCAACGCCGCCAATGCGTTGGATCATGTTAACAATGTCAATCTCGGCATATTCCACATTGTCTTGTTCATAGCGGAAATATGAAAGCGTATAATCAATGGTTTGCGTGGTCTTTTGTCCTCCTTGCCATTGGCCAAAGTTCAAGCCTTTTTGAAGGCCACGTACAGAAATCACCACGGGCTCTTCTTTGCTACCTTGCGCCTGTACAGAGCCGCGCAAAATTAACGGCGTGTTAGGTGTGCTAAATAGCGTTAATAATTTAGGATCATAATCAGAAATCACCATTTGCATGGTCATGACATCAAGGCCTAACTCAATCTCAACAGGTCCATTCATACCAGCGGCGCGATGGCTTTCTACTTGTACCGTAAGATTAGGCAAAGTGACGCTATCAACGCGCCCAAGGTAAGAGCGACCGTCAAGATAAAGATTAAAAAGTTTGAGAAGACGAGGTAACGCCATTAGAAAACTCCCTCAAAATAATCATTGGTTAGCCTTGAGCGAAAGACGATATGCTCAGCGGGTGTTGGTGGGGTGAAGTCTATGTCAAACCACACAACACCATCGGCTAAAGAGGCGGGCCTATTAAGTTCAGGATTGGCAATGCATTTGCCACCAAGAATGGCACCTTGGGCTTTGAGATCACGCAAATAAGCGTTCACACTTTCGCAAACATCGTCAAAATAGGTTTTGGTAATGGTACGGTCAATCGCCCAGAGATGACTACGCAAGATGCTGTCTTCAATCATATCAGCGGTACGTACCACCGGCAAAAAGGCCCATTTGGTTTCGCTTGCCAAGGTACGATTGCCCCAAAGCCGATAGCCATTTTCGCGAATAATGGTGGTGATCTTGCTTGCATTTAACAGATTAGCTCTGCTTGCTTTGTCGCCAAGCGCAAAGTCAACGGGGCGCGCAAGCCCCAATACCCCATTCAAGACTTGGTTGGACGGTGACCACCAAAAACCTTTCTCATAGTCAATTTTGGCAATCAACCCAGCAACTGCGGCGCTTGCTGGCAGGGTAAGTATATGATCACCTGCGCTAACCTTAACAAAGGGGTCAACCATATAAAGGCGCTTGGAAGATAAATCAGCAGCATATTGCTGTGCGTCTTCATCGGTTGTATTGGGTCCATCAATTACTGCAATGGCGCGAAGCTTTTGCGCAATGATGCTAAGCTTAGCAACAACGGGGTTTATGATAGGCTTCTTGCTTTTTTCCTCTTGGGGTCGTTGATGGGTAAAGCCTGCCGCACATAGAATACGTGGTTCCAACCCCAGTTTAGACTTAGCGGCTAAGAAGGCGTCAAGGCCTTCATAAGCGCCGGCCTCATTTACACCGCCAAGGACTTTTGCAAAACTTTCCCTATCTTCCTCAACCCGCACCACCACAATCACCGCACCAATTTGGTTAAAGATTTGTGCAACAGCATCAGGGAGTGTGCCACGGGCTTTACCTACTGCGCCTAATTTTGCCGCTTTAAGCCGTGATCCCGCGATCAATACGGGTTCATTAAGCGGGAACACTTGCTCATCAGCATCAGGTGCTGTGCCAATCAAGCCAATAACTGCGCTATTGACTGTGCGTATGGGGCGGGGGCCGTCGTCAATCTCAATGACTTCAGCACCATGTAAAAAATCTGTCATAGGGTAACCTTTCGTTGCGAAAAGAAATTAGTAAGCTTTGATAAAGCTGTATTTGAAGTGCTCTTTTATGGAAGCCATAAGCTGAGTTTGTATAACAATATTTGGCATATATTGACATTTAACGCCAAAGTCCTATCATAGCAGGATGAATAGGAGCATACACATGGCTAGTAGTTTGAATATTTCTTTAACCGATGAGTTACGCGCCTTTGTAGATAGCCACGCAGGTGACGGCACGCTTTATGCAACGCCAAGCGAATTTGTTCGTGCTGTTTTGCGTGAAAAAAAGATGGTGTTAGAGGCTGCGAAAATCCGCGATGGCCTTATGCGTGGTTATCAAGATGCATCAAATGGGCGTACGATCCCCTATACAGGTTCGGCTAAAGCGGGGCACAATCTATACAAAAAAATGAAAAGCACTGGTGAAGCTTAATGCAGCTTGAAATTACTTTCAACGCCTATGCTGACCTTGATGAGATTGCGCTTTACACCACCCAATATTGGGGGCAAAAGCAGGCCGAAAAATACCTAAGTCTTATCTACCTAGCTATTGATAGGATTATGGAAAATCCAAGGGCGCTTTTACGGAGCGATAGCCAAATATCAAAAAATCTGTTCTTTTATCGCGTTGAGCAACATTTTATTTTTTGTGATTTAAGCCCTAAGCGCCTTACGGTTTTAACCATTCAGAATGCAGCACGCGATTTACCAGCCCGTCTTCTTGATTTGGAAAAGAGCTTGAAAGAGGAAGCGATTATGCTGCATTACCGCTTACAAAATCGTGATGAATAAAAGGCTTACTTTTTAGGTTTCAGCTTTTTTAATAGGCGTAGATAATCGGATATCTGGTGGAACATCTAATACCACTTTTTCTGTTTCCTCTGGCGGGATGAACTGTCCATTCTCATAGCGCCAACCAATACCCGCTTCATTAGAGGGAATGGCAATCGCTCCGTCATCAAATGGATAGGTGTAGTTCTCGGGCGCAACGATTGTGTTAACCACCACGCCGTCTTTTACAACTGCGTAATACATGCTGTTTCCTTTGATTGTGTTAATTTAGTACCAAATTTTGATTAAAACCATACCATTACCGCCGCGGCCTCCACCGCCGCCTCCACCGCCGCCTCTTATCTCGCCATCAGATCCATATTTTCCGCCGCGGCCGCCAAATTGAGATGCACCACCCCCACCACCTTGTGTAGCGCCACCACCTCCGCCCCCATAAAGACTATTCCCCCCATCACCGCCTTGTTGATAACCATAGCCTCCACCACCTCCTCCGCCCCCATAAATAGAAGAAAGGCCATTCCTTCCATATCCCGCTCCATTGAGATCTGCTTCTCCCCCATCGCCACTGAAATGGCCTCTGTGGATATCTCTACTTAGAATAGGGCCGCCACTACCGCCTCCGCTTGGACAATCGCCACTAGTACCACCGCTTGCGAATAGATGTCTGTCAAAGAATGTACTGCCACCATTAAAACTGCCGTTACTGCCCTTCCCAACAATCACGTTCAATGGCGTAGGCAAATCTTTTCTCAAATATTTAGCTACGCCACACCCTCCACCCCCGCCGCCACTACCGTCTTTGCCGCCGCTACCGCCTCCGCCCCAAGCCCATACTTCTATGAAACTATCATCAGTGACTTCAGCTGGCCATAAAACAGTTTTGCTTTCGAAAATTTCTATCTCTTCATCTGGTGGCAATAGGCCTTTCAACTGCATTTTTAGCATAGCTAATTGTTGTCTTAGTTCTAGATTGCTCGCACCATCCCCCCGCCTTTTAGCATCAATCTTTTGAGTGAGTTCACTCTTGGTAGCGTCAATCCTCTCAGCTAAGGCTTGCTCAACATCTTCAATTTTTTTGTTAGTGTAATAGGCTGTTATGTCCTTTGGCACAGGCATCAACGTATCCCTTATTTTGTATTCCAAAAGCGTATAGAGACACTGGCAGATTCTCCATGCTCGCCCCGATAGCTTTGACCACCACCGCTTTCATAACAGCGGGCTTTCCCGCCAGCACCACCCCAGCTACCGCCACTGCCACCGCTACCGCCATACGCATAATTTGACCAGTCATAAAATAAGGTCTGACCATTTGATCCGCGCGACCCGTCCACTGCTCTAACGGGGCTTGAACCCTGCTTAGCGAGGCCATAATTATCCCCACTACCACCGCTACCGCCTAGGCCTATATAGGTGGTGCCAGAAGAACAACGCGCGTCAGTACCATCATTACCGCTCCCAGCGTGTAATATAGTATCTATTGTGACACTAAGGCTATATGAACATAGTGGTTATCTTTTAAATCGGCTTTAAATCCATACCAAACAGATCGACCGCCCCCACCGCCGCCGCCTCCACCACCAGCACGATACTCATTACTACTTAGCCAATTATGCTCATAATAATAATCACCGTCCCCACCATTCCCACCCGCACCATAGGCTATGATTTCAATAGCCGTGTCATCATCTACCCATTCTGGAAACTTAATATAACCGCTTGTCTCCAAATAAAGCGACGCATCAGCTGTCTTTGGCCAATTTAGGGGGTTATTCCAAATTTTTTTTTTAAATCAGCAAATTGCGCATCAAAGGCTTTTTTTTGATTGGCTAGCCGATTTTGCATATCCTGTTCTTGTTGCTTTAGCTTTTGATTAAGCTCTTGCTCTATCTGTTGCTTAGTAGTGGTAATGTCACGCTCTATCTGTTGCTTGGTACTAGCAAGTGTTTGGTCGGTCTCTTTCTTAGTATAGATGTCACTGGCATCGTTCTTTAATAGCCCCAAAACAAAATCTGCGTGCCGGCTTTAAGCGGCGCTGTTAGTTTGAGGCTAAAGGTGCTCGTTGCTTTGTTAAAACTTAATCCATAATCTTCATAATAACTATTGCCGCTTATAAAGACCATGCCATCATCAAACCCACCATCAACCTTAAATGGACCCGTTTCACCCTCTACTTTTGTGACATAAAGCTGTTGACGCAAACCACCAATCGACACCGTAGAAGTGGGAACCCAGCCATCTTTAGACATTTGCTTCATCTGATTGGGATGTTGGCTTATATCAAACGCCAAAGTGCCGATAGGAGCCTTGACAGGTAAGCTTGTAAGCGCCCCTAGATAGCGTTGTTTAAAATCAGCAAGCAATTGTTGCGTGTCATTTTTTGCTACTTGCGCACCATTGCGTGCTTGTATCGCATTGTTTAAATCGACATGCACGTGCTGCTTATCGTCTTCGACCTTTTGTTTATCAAGGGCTACGTCATCGCGTAAACCTTTTCGTCTGATCAAATAGGGTCTGACTAGCCATGGTTGCGGCGGCTAAGGCTGATACTTGCCAATCATCTAAGGGGCCAAGCGTTGCATCGCTGTTTGCCCCATAAACCGCCATGACAAATAGTCGTAAAACCGCTCTCTCACGATCATAGTGAATCATCCGGCAAATGGCGTAAGCCGTACTATCATGCTTGCTGGTTAAAGCCACGAAGGGCGAGGGCACAAAGCTTTCGGCTTGCTCACCCTTAACTAAGGCTAAGGCAATATCGCGGATATCCCCTTGGCGAACGCTTAAAGCACCATCCACATCAGCAAGCAAAAACCCAAGTTCTGTGAGTTTGCGCAAACGCTCTGTTATCGGCCCTAAAATCTCATTAAGCCGTTTAAGCCCCATAGCCAACACTTCATTATTGGCTTCATCAAAGCTAAAGCTTTGGCCTTCAACCTTTAATAGACGCGTGTCAAGATCGCGCACCAAACGGTTCCAGCGCGCACATCATCTAAATATCACTACCGCGTACACAATAGGCTGGATAGCGGCTTTCTGGGTGTTTCTTTTCTACCTGCTGCACAGCTAAAACCTTTGTTTATCTTCGCTTAAACCTCTGGCCCAACTCTAATGACTTCCTCAATCAGAGCGGGGTCAACATCTTCAAGCAGGCTTCCTAGAAAATAATTAGTACTAATGGCGGTATAGGTTGTATTATGAAGAGTCACTGGTCTATTGAATGTGACCTTATAATAGATATCGGCTTCATATTTGCTCTCTTGTGTCGTCTTTGCCATGAGTCTTCTCCTTTACGCTGTGCGACCAATATCAACGCGCTCTGCTACGTGATAGGTGTTAAGTGGGCTTTTAGTGGTGCCGGTAATCTTGATTTTATAGGCTTTGAGGGAGGTAAACTTAAATTGCCAGCGCCGCTCTATCGCGTTGGGATCTTCAGTTTTATAATCCTTGACGCTACTTGGCGCGGTAAGGCTTTTAAAATCATCACCAGCCATAAGTCGCACAACGCATGTGTGGTTAGTCTGCTCGTAGTCTTCAAGCCTTAAGCGCACCTCTACAAGGGTGACGCCTGTAGGCATTGTGCGTGCCTTTGAGATATGGGTATAATCTGTGCGTGCGCGCGCTGTTGTGATGCTTGACGCAGAGCCAAAGGTAAAGCTTGGCATAAGGTCAGTTGTTCCAATGAACACCAAGCGCGCTTCATAAAGCGGGTTAAGACCGAGCAAGAGGTTTGGTGCATCGCTAGCAATGGGTCTCCATTGGCCTTCAACACGGATTTGCCACACCAATTGACAGCCTTCGGGCACAAAGCTTTCGGCCAAAATATCAACATCACCAATGCCGCCTTCCAACACCCATGGCTCCACTTGCACTTCTGCGCGTGTTGCGTTGAAATGGGCATAATAAAGGCGCATAGCAAGATCAATTTTAGCGTCGCCCATAAACCAGCCGCCGCCATCGCCCGAATAAAAATATTGGCCTTGGCCATATTTATTGCCATTGATCGTGCAGGCCATATGCGCACCATCTGTTACCAAAACCAAAGCATAGCGGCCTTTGGTCACAAAGACGGGGCCTATAGGGACTTTGGTCTCATGGGGATAGACTTTAAGATCCTCTACTGCGATCTTGACCCGCGCCAACACCTTGTTCAAATCAGGTGCGCCGTGATCGGTTTCTGTGATCAATACATGGATGTCACCCGTTTTAGCGATTTGTGAGAAGAACAAATCAATATGGGTCAACCAACCATCCTGTGCATTGAGCCATGTTTGCGCGGCAATCGTGCCGTTTAGGGTGAACGTTTCCACCTGCGCATCCCAATAGGCTTCATCATAACTATCATACCAAAATTGGGTCACCCGCACATAGCCCGTATGGGCGGCGGCGTTGCGACGATCTTCTGGTGTTACTTCCCATGTCTCACCATCCCTGCGAAAGATCCCCGTAACGGGGTCATAGCGCCCCGAATTCCACCAAGAAGAATTGGTGCACACCGACCTTGTAACCCCATAGCGTATGCGTGTGCGGGTGCGGGTCTTTTGCACCATGTTCACACCGCTTCGCACCGTATATTGCGAAAGGATAATCTCACCATCCTTACCCGCAAGATCAAGCCTTAGTTTAGGACTATAGGCGGGAAGCGCAAAATTGCCATTAAGCATAACACGCGGCTCTAATGGATTAAGCAAGTTGATATTAGCTTTGCGCTCAGCCGCGTTGCCAAAGCGTATACCTTCTTCAACCTTACAAAGATACTCAGGGTGTTGGCTATCACTATCGGATTGCTTAAGGCTTAAATAGTGATCAGCACCCCAAAAGGACATATCTTCAGGCATGCCAACCCGCGCCTTGAGGCGACCAATATCAGCGGCGGCATTAAAAAACTCATCTTGGCGCACCACGCCTTTAAGGCTTGATGCTAAGGCGGTCATATCGGTATCCAGCGTATCAATGCGCTTACCTGTGTTGTGCATCCAGCCTTTCACATTTGTGATATCGGTTTGTACCTTCTCAAGCGAGATAATCCTATTCTCTTGCACCGCTTCAATTGAGGCTATGCCCGCAGGTGTGAGCGTGACATAGGCTACAGGTACCACAGCGCTATCAAGGATGGGCGGTTGTGGATTGGCGTTCTCAATGCCTTCTACCGCATTAACCTCTGCAAAGCGCTGATTGACGGTCGCTACGGGGCGTGGTTCGATCTTATTTGACCATTCATCTGACTCTTTATCCGACTTCTCCTTTACGAGAAAGGTAACTGGTTCAATAGCGCTATCAAGCGTTTTGCCCCAAACCGCAATGGTGACAATTTTCTTAGTGATGGTTGGTAGGTAGTTGGCAAGGGATAAAATCACCCCATTATCTTCTTGGCGCGCATATACTTTGCCATTGTAATAAAGCCTGCCTTCGCCAACCGTTACCTCCATGGGGCCGGTCTTGGCTACGGGAAAGTTCCAAAATTTGGTGGTGCTGGTGATTGCATCATGGACAATATGATCCAAACCCTCGCGCGCAAACTCACCAATATTATTGAGAGAGTCTGAGGTCATTTGTTGTTGTGGATAAAAGATGGCGGTCTTTTCCATAAAATACTCCTAAAGCTGAAAGGGTAGCGCGCTATTAAACCGCACCGATCCATTAAGCGGTGTTTGGTCATCAAAGCGGCGGGGACGCGTGGTTTGCCATGTCACCAAAATTTGGTCGCGTTGTGCTTTGGAAAGGGCAATAGCGCGCGCGACCTGTTGCATTTGGCTGTGGTCTTTCGTGTATAAAAAGCTCTTTCCTAAAAAGCTCACCCCCAAGAAACTACTGCGTGGCCGGCTCTTAACCTTTAAATCAATAGCCACTTCTGCCTGATAGGCGGGCATAGAAAGGCGGCAATGGCCAAGAAAAGCACCGGTAGTGCGCTTAGCCCATGTTGGCTTTTGCTCATAAAGCGCAATAGAGTCATAGATCATCTCATGGGCTTTGGAGGGCAATAAAAAGTTGCGCCCTAGAAAACGCGTTGTTCCTTTGCCACAAAACATGCCATAGGCATCCTCGCCTTTGCTTGACATCCGCTTAGGTCGCACGTCCATAGGTTCAAGAGAGGCGCTCACCCCATTAGGCCATAGGGGCGAGGTTTGATCATAGTAATCCACGTCTTGGCGTATTGTGATAATTTGTGGCTCTCTCTTACAAACACCTAAAAAGCTACGCCCCATCTTGCCTAAGAAGGCGCCCTGTCCAGCCTCACCTGCTAACAGAAAGCGCTCAACACGCTGCTTTTGCCTTGCGGGTAAGTCAATTTTGGTAAGCGGTGTCTCCTTACCATTCTGCCACAAACTAGCGCGCCGCCCATAAAATTGGCGTGCGCGCGATGGCAATAGAAAACTATGGTTTAAAAAGCCCTGCCCACAAAAGGCCTCACCTTGGGCAAGAAACCGCTCTTTTACAAAGCGAATGCGGATTTGTGGTTGCTCGCTATGCCACGCCTCTAGCTTGTCTTTGCTCATGCCTTCTGACAAAAACATCCGTTGCGGGGGTGTGACAATTTGGCGTAGTTCACTACCAACCAAGGCAATATAGGTTTTTAATCCTGCCGCCGTGCCTTTAATGCGCTGGAGTTCAAAGGCGCGGGCAATGACTTGGCGCTTTTGGGCGATCGTCCATTGGTCATTCCATATCTCAATGCCAAAGCGAAACGCCAGCCATGGCAAGAGATGTTCCGCAATAGCATCAGGATTGGTAAAATCAGCCAAAGCATCAATCGGTAAGCTTGGAAAGCTTGTTGCTTGTTCTAGATTGCGCTCAAAGGCTGTTGACCTTGCCGGCAGAAGCGAACTAAACGCTGACATGGTCAATCTCCACCGCGATATCTGTGGCTACAGCGATTTCGAAACTCTTACAAAGCTGATCAACGCTTGGCGCTTCAAGCACCACATTTTGAATGCCTGTGCTTGTTAGAGCGGCAATAAGGCCAGAACGCGTTGCGCTATAACCAACCTTTTGCACCTCTTGCAAATAGGCTTTTAAGCGCTTTAGGGATTGCTCTTTCACAACGCCTTGGTCGGGACCGGGATAAATTGTAAGCTTGGCGGCAATAGAATAAGGCTTTGGAACCGCCATAGATACCACAACATGATCGGTTAAAGGGCGTAAATCCTCTTGGTTTAAACGCGCACGCACCATCTTTAAAATCTCATGATCGGGGCGGCAAAGGATACGTGTAAACGCGCTTTGCTCTGGTTGAGCAAATAAAGCACGCCCGATCACCGTTTCTTCTTCTGTACCATCCTTCACATCTTCATAAGCAAGAAGGCTAATGTTCACCTCACCTAAGTTCTGACTATCAACATTAGCATGCACAATCGCTGTTGAAACGCTCATCGTGTGGAACAAATAAGCCCGTCTTGGACCAGCGGTTGAAAGGCCGCTTAGTGCTTGCTGAATGCGCGAGCGAAAGCGCGCGTCCGTCTCTCTATCAAGGCGCATAACATTGGCAAAAGCACCTAACATCAAGGTCATGTCCGCGCGCGCTCACAATATTATTAGCGCGTGCCGCATCGTTAATGCGTTGGCGCAATAAAAACTCCCGATAGCAAAAGGCTTCAATCACCTTAATTGCGGGATCGCTCTCAAGCACACTATAATTTGGCTCTAACGCTTTTAACTTAGCAATGGCAGCTTGGCGAATGGCTTCATAAGAGACCTCTTCAACAAAGTCAGGGGCAGGAATTTGCGTTAAGTCTAATGTATGGAAATAGGCGTTTTGGCTCATTGTAAAACCAGCCCTTCCATTTTAATAGGCTTGCCGCTTGGCATGTAAAGCCCGTCAAAACTGATCTCAACACAGCCCGCTTGGGGCATAGTATAAGAGATCGTGTTCAGCTTTAAACGCGGCTCATATTCTTTAAGCGCTTGGGCTACAGCCATATACAGATCCACAGCAAAAAATGCATTCACTGGCTGGTCAAGTAAGCGCGCTACATCGCTACCATAGGCGCGACGCATCACACGGCTTCCTTTAGCAGTCATTAAAATATCAATCAGCGATTGCCGCAGATGATCCATACCAGAAAGCGGCTTTCCACTCTCTCTATCCATGCCAATCAACATAATATCTCTCTATTGCGCTGGGAATTCTAAGAAGTCGCGCACGTTCTTCTCAAGCTTACCATTTTGATCTGATCAGCAGGAATGTAAGTCGCGTAAGCACCTGCTTCTTTGTGTAAAACATCTTCATATTCTATCCAGTCTTCTTGGGCAGGGGCCATTGAATGCGTAATATAAAGCACTACGTCGCCTGTCGCCCCCAAAGCATAGGGACCGTTAGGAAGGTTTACAAAACGATGAAGACCTCTTGATACAAGGGTAGTATCATCTTTCAAAACAACATTAATTTCCTGAGGACGCGCATTTAGAGTTTCGCTAAACTGGATCCAAGCAGAAGGGGTGTGGTCGCAGTGACTAATATCCAACTTACGTAATATTTTATAAAACCATAGGCGAAAATATTTACGCCAAAGCGCGCTTATAATAATTGTCCCAAAAAACGCAGGGATAGCCGGAAAAGGTTCAGCCATACCAAAATACACGGCGGCTTTATAAAAACTCGCACCAATCAAGCCAAAGCAAAGGGATGGAAAGAAGATGTTTGCGGTTCTATCATCCGTGTGTATGCCGTTATTGGCAATATGATACCCAACGTATCCACAAGCTAATATAGCCCATATCTGCCAGACTAGAAGAAACAATACAGGATCGCTCATACTATCTCTCTATTGCGCTGAGGTAGTGATAGAGCCACCGACCGCAACGCCACCATGCACGTGGCTTTGCCCAATATTGCTACCATTATGGCTAAGCGTGCCTGATTGAATGGCGACACCACCTGCTTGTAGGCGCATTTGATTTGCGGCTTTGGTGGTTACATTTTGTGCTTCTATCCCCAAATCACCATCAGTTTTAATGCTAATGCCTTTGGGCAGTTTTGTTTGCATAGCTTGTGCATTAATCCCGATCGTTTCATCGGTAGTAAGCATAATGCCACGCGGCGCGTAAATCTCTAGCACGCCATCCTTAGCGCTGATCTTAGCGCCGCCCTCAATGGCAAGGCTAAAGCCGCCACCACTGCTAATAGACACATCAAATGTGCCTTTGTCCGCAATGGTCATTGTATAGCTATGGCGTTCATCATCATACTCTATTTGGCTTCCATCAGGATAAACGGTGCGGTGTAGGTTGCCTTTATCGGCCGCTTGAGTAGTCTCGGTCGCAAGCGCCCCTACAATCACCCCTTGCGCCAAATCACCGCTTGGACACGCCATAACAACTTGCTCGCCCACATCACGCCCGCTCCATTGGCGGGTCTTGCCCGCACGCGGCTGTATATCGGGCAACCAATCGGTCTCAAGGTCACCACTTTTAACACGGTAGCGCCCATTCTCATGATTGGCTTGTGATACACTACCAACCACCACTAAACCAGCAACGCGCCGCTCTAAATCAAGAGACGACGATACAACTCGCTATACATCTATAAAGCCTCTTGATAATCATTGCGGTGCGAAAGCCCCGTATCGGGCTCATAGCTATAGCGCACGCTGTGCACCACTACCGCTTCATCGCTTGGCGCCATATGGGTGCAATAGATGATGTCGTAATAAAGGGTCGCCCAAAGGGCAAGTGTCGTTCCTTTTGCGCCCCCATGATACTCCCATTGGGTCAATAAGCAGCTTTCTACTAGCCCCGCAAGATTAGGTGCTTGATAGAGAATGGTTTCGACATCCCATGTCAAACGATCCATATCATCTTCCTGCTCATAGCCCGCTATGCAACATTCAATCGCTATATGCAGGGTACGCCGCCGCATACCGTA